>JAOPXF010000372.1 GCA_025965295.1 Nocardioides sp. | reverse complement strand
GCGAACGGGTCGCTCGGGTCGTAGCTGAACGCGGCGACGAGCGCGACGGCGCGTCCCCACGGGTCGACGCACTGGAGGGTCAGCTGCTGCGAGAGAGCAGGCGACATCGGCTGCTGGGTCACGGCGTTCCTTGTCCGAGGCGGCCGGGTTTCGGCCTGGTGTGCCGAAGAGACGGGTCGCCACGCCGATCGTGACGGGGAACGGTCCCGGAATGTGATTCGGTCCAGACCATGCGCTAAAGTCGGCGACCGCACCGCGGTTCTCCGCGGTCGCACAGGCTCGGGCGATTGGCGCAGTGGTAGCGCGCTTCGTTCACACCGAAGAGGTCACTGGTTCGAACCCAGTATCGCCCACCGAGTCACCGGCCCCGGCCCGCGCAAACGCGCGAGGCAGGGGCCGTTTGCGTTCCCACGCAGCACCTCGGCACTACTCCCGTCGAGCGTGGCACCTCGCAGCACTTCAACGGGTGCGTCGGGACTTGGGATGACATCGGTGCAATCCAGTTCTCGTGGCGTGGCACCGAGGAACACGTGCGGGTGGGCAATGCCAGCCAGCCAGCCGACGTCGCCGACAACACGAGGGCCAGCGTCCCGACCTACACCAGGACGTCCCCCAGCGCAAACACCGGGGAGCCGAGCGAGCGCCTGGGGCCACGCTCTGGACACGAACCGACAAGAACGCATGCGCCCTTCGACAACTGTCGCGGCCGGCGGGGCCTTGGATGAGTTTCCCCGCAGGTAAGAGAACTGGAGTGCCACCATGGTCAACTACACCAACAAGTTCAGGGTCGCCACCACGCAGATCGAGCCGGTTTGGTTCAACGCAACGGCCACGGTCGACAAGGCAATCTCCTGGATCCGGGAGGCAGCGGAGAACGGGGCGGAGCTCGTGGCCTTCCCCGAGGTCTTCATTCCCGGCTATCCCTACCAGATCTGGACGGGTACACCCTTCGCAAGCATGGCGAAGTTCGCAGTCGCCTATCACGAGAACTCCCTGAGCGTAGACGGCCCCGAGGTGCAGCGCCTCCAGGATGCAGCCCGAGATCACCACACGTCACTGGTCGTCGGGGTGAGCGAGCGAGACGGCGGCAGCCTGTACATGACCCAACTGATCATCGGGCCTGATGGCTCCTTGGTCTCCCGACGCCGCAAGCTCAAGCCCACGCACGTCGAGCGCAGCGTGTTCGGCGAGGGGGACGGATCTGACATCACCGTCTACGACATGCCGATGGCGCGCGTTGGCGCGCTCAACTGCTGGGAACACTTCCAGCCACTGACAAAGTTCGCCATGTATTCCCAACATGAGCAGGTGCACGTTGCAGCCTGGCCGGGCATGTCCCTCTATCAGCCCGAGGTATATGCCTTCGGGGTGGAGGCACAGTTGACCGCCACGCGCATGTACGCCCTGGAAGGGCAGACCTTCGTCCTGTGCTCTACCCAGGTCGTCAGCGAGCGCGCACAGGAGTTCTTCTGTCAGAGCCCGGAGGAGAAGAAATTGATCGGCTACGGAGGTGGCTTCGCCCGAGTGTTCGGTCCCGACGGCTCAGACCGCGCGACGCCACTAGCGGAGGATGAGGAGGGAATTTTGTACGCGGACCTGGACCTCGCTCACATTGTCATGGCGAAGCAAGCGGCCGACCCGGTCGGGCACTACGCTCGCCCCGATGTCTTTACGCTGCAGTTCAACCAAGCGGCCAACGCAGTCACAGTGCCCCTCAACCTGCCTCCCGTGGACCCCGCCATCCCGTTGAACCCTGGCCGTTCCGGGGACGTCAACGAGCTTGAGAACACCGCTGCCCCCCTTGCGCTCGAATCTGCCATGGAGGACGCTGTCGAGTCTTGAGGCCGATACACGGGGCGCACCGGTGCGCGGCCTCGTCGCACCTCCGACAGGCAATACAGGAGGAGACAGCCATGTCGTTTGTATTCGATTCGCACGAGTTGGGTTCTCATGACGGATTGGCCCTCTGGAATGACGTGATCTGGAGCAATTACGTTCCCTTGGACATCCGGTTGGCGCAGCGAGAAGAGTTCTACGGTCGCGTCACCACCGGCTTTATCGGCGATGTCCGCGTGGCGACCTCGTGCTCGCAGCCCCAGAGTCTTAGGAGGACTCCGCGGCTGATCCGCGATGACTCCGAGTCGTACGTAATGCTGGGGCTCCAACGGCGTGGGAACGGGACGATTGCCCAGAACGGGAACCGGGCGGAGCTGTCGAGCGGCGATTTCGCTCTGTGGGACACCCGCGTACCTTACGACATCGATTTTCCCAATAGTTGGCAGATGAACGTGTTCCAGTTTCCCCGCGAGGCGCTGGGCCTGCCGGAAAAACTTGTGGCCGGCATAGTGGGAAGGAGGTTCCCGGGGACCGACGCCTTCTTTCGCGCCGTGTCCCTCTATCTGGGAGCCCTGGCATCAAGTGCCGGATCCGATGACCTGTACTGCGGAGAGGATGTCCGCGCTCGAACGATTGACCTGATCAGGACCGCTATCGAGACTAGGCTTGGAACCCCGGCCGCATCTTCCCCGGAAGATGCCTTGAGGCGCCGAATTCAGATGTTCGTCGAGAAAAATTTGTCCTCACCCGATTTGAGTCCTGCCTGTATCGCGCGTGAGTTCGCGATCTCTACGCGATACCTGCACCGGCTCTTCGCCGGAGGCGACGAGACAGTGGGCGGACACATCCGAGCGCTGAGAATGGCCGGTGCCAAACGAGAACTGGAAAACCCGCGATCACGCCACAAGACAGTGGCAGCAATAGCCCGCACATGGGGATATGGGGACGCACCGCACTTCACTAGGGAGTTCAAGCGACTCTATGGCCTGACGCCCGGACAGTGCCGGACTGCGCAACTCGAACCCCTTGGCCACCAGGGTCCCCACCGAGCAGCCCTGCCTGCGTCCCGCCGGGCCTGAGCGTCTTGCGGTCTGGTCGGACGTCGCCTTGGTACATCACTCGCTCCACACGTTTGCGCGGAGCTATCGTTCGCCGGGGGAGGCCTCGCCCTGGTTCGCAGAAAAGCGCAGTGCCGATCGCGTCAACAGAGCCGTGTGGCGGGCGATGCGCGAGCACGGAGTCCACGGCTAGCGGCGCCGACGACGGGTCGACCCTGTACCGGGCGAGTACTGCGGGGTGACGACGGAGTGCCCGAGCCCCGTGAGTCCGGTGTGCCGGAGGTGGTGACAGTGGAGGTCGGGGCGACCGATGGACGCTCGGGCTCCGGCCCGCTTTGCGAAGGTGAGCGAGTGACCGTCGTCGGCCTTCGCGGTGTGCGCCTTCCCAACCCTTGCTCCATCTCGCCTGCCAGCGGCCGGAGCGGAGTTCCTGCACGTTGGCGAACCCCTCGCGCGTGCCCTTGTCGTTCCCACGTCGTCGCCGCTCCTTCCCAGCCGCAGCACTTTCGCCGCACATCGCCGGGGCACGGCGGTACACGTGCGTCATTCTCTCTCACCACCTCTGAGCAGGGTGTACGCACGCACGTATCGCCCCGCACTGGCCCCGGCCCACGCACACGCGGGTCAGGGGCCACGTCCGCCGGTCCAGGCGTGAGCGACGTCGTCGATCCAGGACCTGCGGGCCAGTAGGCATCCGGGAGAGCCGTCAGGCTCCTCCCAACTCCCTGTGGCGCTGACGGTTCGCTTGTCTAGGCCGCCCTGGACCTGGGGGATGAGCCGGACGGTGGACGGGCACGACCAGGTGCTGGCGATCTACGCGTCGTGGTCCCCAAGCCCCCGTGTCGCGCCCGGCATCGACCTGAACCACGCGCGTCGGCTGTCCCGGCCGAGCGGGTCCACCACCCACGGCATCTTGATCCCCTGCACCGACGTCGTCCGCTGGCGCTCGTGCCCGCACAGACGCGACACGACCCCGCTCGGTCTAGCCCGACATCGCGTCCTCGGCGCCGTCCCGGTCTCGTCGAACCTGAGACGCACCCTCTCCCCGGCTATCCCTCCGTCTGGGTGCGACCGTTGCGCTCGTCGAGCAGACGTTCCTTGCTCCGCACCAGTCGCAGCAGCGTGACCAGACCCAGGCCGCCTGCCATGTTCCCCAGCACCGCCAACAGCAGGAACTTGCCCCAGTCCGCATAGCCGAACGTCGCGTCGCCCGTGTGGATCGCGCCGAAGATCAGCAGCGAGTCGAGGATCGAGTGGAACATCTGCGTGCCGGCCAGGAGGAACGCTGCGGCGATGGCCGCGATGATCTTCGCGGTCATGTCGTCGGTGCCGTGCTGCATCCGCGTCAGCAGGGTCATGGTCGCCCCCGCGAGGACAGCCAGGGCGATGGTCTCACCGTTGACGGGCGCGGTGGCGAAGTGCGTCCCGGCCTCCACGAGGTCTGCGTGAAAAGAGGGGAAGGCCAGCACGACGAGCCACATGATGAGCCAGCCCCCGACCAGGTTCGCGACCAACGTCCCGGACCAGAGCTTGGCCAGCTGCAGGAGGGTGGCCCGCTTCGCCGCCACGGTGACCACCGGGACCAGGAAGCCCTCGGTGAACAGCTCCGAGCGGCCCAGGAGCAGTGCGATGAACCCGGCCGAGAAGGCGATGCCCCCGAGGAGCTGGCTGCCGGTCTCGTGCAGTACGGCGAGGAACGCGAGGACGCCGATCGCCACGTCGGTGCCACCGACCAATCCGGTGACCAGCACCTCCCGCCAGGGTCGGCTCAACCGCTGAGTGCCTTCGAGCACCTGGCGGGTGAAGGACTCTTCCAGCACATCCTCCATCGGTCCCTCGGTCTGCCCGAGGGAGCGACGGTCGTCGGTGGCGTGGTCTGGGACGTCGGTCATCGGTGGCCCTTCCTGAGTGTGGTCAGCAGTCGGTACCCGGTCCGCAGGGCGGCACACCCCGACGACCCATCGCCTTCGTGCTGCGTAGTCCTTCGTCGTGTCCGCGGGCGTGAGTCGTCCGCACAACGGGTACGACCCGGGCATGACTACAGCGCACCCAGAAGAACGACCCGTCGACCTTGAGGGCGTCCCAGCCGAGGAGGGCATCTCGAGCGCCGACGCCGCCGACCGGATCGACGAGGACCCCGACGAGCAGGTGAACTACACCGAGCGCAAGGCCGCGGAACGCGAGGACGTGGCGGACTGACCGCAGGGTGCAACCCGGGCGTCGGCCGGCACCCGGATCTGTGAGGGTGGGCGCATGACCTGGACCACCACGCCGATCACCGCGGATCTCATGCGCGGCGCGCTCGACCGTGGGCGGGCCACCCCGTCCCGACCGTGTGTACGACCCCCCGTCGACCGGCGCCTCAGCGGGCAGGCCAACGGCGACGGCGGCAGCCCCCTCGTGGTGGACATGACGACCGGTTCCACGGACTCCCGGGCCGGGTCCCGTCGGCACCGTCCGCTTCGACGGTCTGCTCGACGGGACGAAGGACGTCGAGATCTGGCTGCCCCACAACGAGATCACCCAGCTGGTCGCCCTGCGCACCGACGCCCCCGTCGAGCCGGTCACCGCCCGCGTGTTGCGACACCCCCGCGGACCTGGTCAGCGTCAAGATCGACATCAACCTGGTCAGCACCGACCTGATGCGGCTGCGCGCGTTCACCCCGGCGGTGCACGGCTGCCTCGACACCGTCCGCGACGGGCACCCCACAACGCCTCTGCTGGTCGTCTCGCCCATCCTGTGGCCGATCCACGAGGACGCTCCCGGGCCCAGCGTCCGGGACCTGAGCGATTTCGCCGAGGCAGGATCCGTTTCGTGGCCGCCGGCGATCCCGCCGAGCGTGCCGCCGGGAAGCTGACGCTCAACGTCTTCCGCGACGAGCTGACGCGCGTCGTGCGGCAGCGGTCGGCCGACGACGCGCACCTGCACTACCTCGACGGTCGGGAGCTGTACGGCGACGAGGACTTCGCCAAGCTGCCCCTGCCGGACGGGCTCTACCCGGACGCCGCCACCCACCGCCGCATCGGAGAGCGGTTCGCGGCGCTCGCGTTCGGCCCGGACGGTTCCTTCACGGAATGGGTGACGCGCCGCAGTGGTTCTGGTGGACATGACCACCATCGGACTGATCGGCAGCGGCAACATCGGCGGCACCGTGGCACGGCTGGCGGTGGCCGCGGGCCATGACGTCGTGCTCAGCAACAGCAGGGGCCCGGAGACCCTCGGTGACCTGGTCGCCGAGCTCGGCGAGCACGCCCGGGCGGCGACGGCGGAGGAGGCGGCCGCGGCCGGCGACCTCGTGGTCGTCACCGTGCCGCTCAAGGCCTACCGGCAGGTGCCGGTCGAGCCGCTGCGCGGCAAGGTCGTGATCGACACCAACAACTACTACCCGCAGCGCGACGGCCACTTCGCCGAGCTCGACGACGAGTCGACGACGACCAGCGAGCTGCTGCAGGGCCACCTGCCCGAGTCGTACGTCGTGAAGGCCTTCAACAACATCTACTTCGAGAACCTGCTCGCGCTGGCCCGCCCGGCGGGCAGCCCCGAGCGGAGCGTCCTGGCGATCGCCGGCAACGACTCCGACGCCAAGCGGACGGTGGCCGACCTGCTCGACACGCTGGGGTACGACGCGTACGACGTCGGACCGCTCGCCGAGGGCTGGCGCTACCAGCGCGACACCGCGGCGTACGCGTCCCTCTACGCGACCGGCGAGGGCTGGCCGCCACCCGGCTCGCGCCAGGTGCAGGTGCCGCTGCTGGAGGAGAAGCTCGCGGCGGCCCAGCGCTACCGCGACATGGAGGGCTGAAACCGGGGCGAAGTGCGGGCGGCCCGGCGGATACGATCGTCCGGTCCGTCCCACACGGGGCCACAAGCCTGGGCCCGTCACCTGCAAGGAGCACTCCTGTGTCCGACCTCAAGATCGTCCTCGTCCACGCCGACGCGCGTCAGGACACGACGGTCACGACGGGCACCCGGGCCTGGGAGCTCTTCGCCGAGGACCCCACCGTCATCGCCGCCCGGGTGCGCGCGGACGGCGAGCAGGGCCTCAAGGACCTCGCCTACGAGCTCCGCGACGGCGACGAGGTCGAGGGCGTCGCGATCGACACCCCCGACGGCCGCGACATCCTGCGCCACTCGACGGCCCACGTGATGGCCCAGGCCGTCCAGGAGCTGTTCCCCGACGCCAGGCTCGGCATCGGCCCACCGATCGAGAACGGCTTCTACTACGACTTCGACGTCGAGACCCCGTTCGTGCCCGAGGACCTCGAGAAGATCGAGTCCCGGATTCGCAAGATCGTCAAGGATGGCCAGAAGTTCTCCCGCCGGGTCACCACCGACGCCGAGGCGATCGACGAGCTCAAGGACGAGCCCTACAAGATCGAGCTGATCGGGCTCAAGGGCTCCGGCCGCTCCGACGACGCGGCCGAGGGCGCGAGCGTCGAGGTCGGCGCCGGCGAGCTGACCATCTACGACAACATCAACCGCAAGGGCGAGGTCGCGTGGAGCGACCTGTGCCGCGGCCCGCACCTGCCCACCACCAAGCGGATCCCGGCGTTCAAGCTGATGCGGTCCGCGGCTGCGTACTGGCGGGGCGACGAGAACAACAAGATGCTCCAGCGCGTCTACGGCACCGCCTGGCCCAGCAAGGAGGAGCTCGAGGCGCACCTGCACCGCATCGAGGAGGCCGAGCGCCGCGACCACCGCAAGCTCGGCCGCGACCTCGACCTCTACTCGTTCCCCGACGAGCTCGGCTCCGGCCTCGCGGTGTTCCACCCGAAGGGCGGGGTGCTCAAGCGGGTGATGGAGGACTAC
>JAOPXF010000354.1 GCA_025965295.1 Nocardioides sp. | reverse complement strand
GATCTGGGAGCCGTCCGCACGGGTGCCCGGCAGGCCCGGGTCGAGGGTGTTGTCTCGACGCGGGACCTGGCCGGCTTCCGCGAGGCCGTCGAGGACGCGGGCGGCGTCGTCGAGGACGACCGGGTCGTGCTGGCCCGCAACGTCTCGGCCGAGGGCCGTAGCCGCGCCTTCGTCGGCGGGGCGTCGGTCCCGGTGTCCGCGCTCGCCACGCTCGCCGAGCCGCTGGTCGCGGTCCACGGCCAGTCCGACCAGCACCGCCTGCTCCAGGCACGCGCCCAACGCGAGGCGCTCGACCGCTTCGGTGGTGACTCCGCCGCCGACCTGCTGGCGACGTACACCGACCTGTTCGCCCGGCTCGAGGCGACCGAGCGAGAGCTCGACGAGGTGGTGTCGAGCGCCCGCGACCGCGCCCGGGAGGCCGACCTACTCCGCTTCGGGCTCGGCGAGATCGAGGCGGTCGGGCCCGAGCCCGGCGAGGACGTCACGCTGGCCGCCGAGGAGTCCCGCCTCGGGTTCGCCGACACCCTGCGCACGGCGGCCGAGCAGGCGCGCGAGGCGCTCTCCAGCGACCAGGACGCCCCCGACGCCCTCGCCACCACCTCGGCCGCCCGCAGCCTCCTCGACGGGGTGCGCGAGCACGACCCCGAGGCCGGCGAGCTGGCCGACCGGCTGGCCGAGATCACCTACCTGCTCTCCGACCTCGCCGCGGACGTGGCGTCGTACGCCGCCCGGGTCGAGACCGACCCCACCCGTCTGGCCGCGGTGTCCGAGCGGCGGGCGGCCCTGACCGCGCTGACCCGCAAGTACGGCGACACCATCGACGAGGTGCTGGCCTGGGCCGAGCAGTCCTCGGCGCGGCTGCTCGACCTCGACCACACCGACGAGCGGATCGAGGAGCTGCGCGCCGAGCAGACCACGCTGCGGGGCGAGCTGGCCGAGGCCGCCCGGCTGCTCTCGGAGGCGCGGACCGCCGCGGCGACCATCCTCGGCGACCAGGTCACCGCCGAGCTGACCCTGCTCGCGATGCCCCACGCCGAGCTCTCCATCTCGGTCCAGCAGCACGAGGTCGCCGCTCCCGAGGCGGGCAGCCACGGCCCCCTGCGCGTGGGGGACCGCTGGCTGCGCAACACGTCGTCGGGCATCGACGAGGTCGAGTTCCTGCTCGCCGCCAACACCGGCTCCGAGCCCCGCCCGCTCAACAAGGGCGCCTCGGGGGGTGAGCTCTCCCGGGTGATGCTGGCCCTCGAGGTCGCGCTGGCCGGCACCAGCCCGGTCCCGACGTTCGTCTTCGACGAGGTCGACGCCGGCGTCGGCGGCGCCGCGGCCGTCGAGGTCGGTCGTCGCCTCGCCCAGCTCGCGCAGGGCGCCCAGGTGCTGGTCGTGACGCACCTGCCCCAGGTCGCCGCGTACGCCGATCGCCACGTCGTGGTCGAGAAGTCCAGCGACGGCACCGTCACCAGCTCCGGGCTCACCGTGCTCGACCCCGGGCAGCGCGAGCGCGAGCTCTCCCGCATGCTGGCCGGGATGACCGACTCCGACACCGCGCTGGCCCACGCCCGCGAGCTGCTCGAGGTCGCCCAGCCCGCCCGCGCCCTGGGCTGACGGGTCCGGCGGACGGCTCCGGGCAGGCCGACGCGCCCGACCCGCGCCCTTGCGCCGACCGCCCCGGACCGGCTGGCACCATGGAGAGGTCATGAAATTCGCTGTCCGACAACGTCCCCCCGTCGCCCTGCCCGGACTCGTCGGCACCGCCCGCGTCGAGCGCCGCACCCGGATGCTGCTGCCGCGGCTGCGCCCCGGCGACCTGGCCGTCCTCGACCACCTCGACATGGACCGGGCCTCGGCCCAGGCCCTCGTCGATGCCGGAGTCGTCGCGGTCCTCAACGCGTCGCCGATGATCTCCGGTCGCTACCCGAACCTCGGCCCGGAGGTGCTGGCCGAGGCCGGCGTCGTGCTCGTGGACGGGATCGGCGCCGCGGGACTCGGTGCGATCCGGGACGGGTCGACCGTTCGCCTCCACGACGCCACGGTGTACGTCGACGATGAGCCGGTGGCCTCCGGCCGCCTCGTCGACGCCGACACCGTCCGGGCCGAGATGGCCGAGGCGCGCACCGGCCTGGTCAGCCAGCTGGAGACCTTCACCCACAACGCGACCGAGTTCCTCCGCCGTGAGCAGGACCTGCTGCTGCACGGGCTGGGCGTCCCGCGTCCCGCCACCCGGATCACCGGACGGGCGGTCGTCGTCGTGGTCCGCGGCCACGGGCTCGCCGAGGAGCTGTCCGCGATCCGCCCCTTCCTGCGCGAGCAGCAGCCGGTGCTGATCGGGGTCGAGCGCGGCGCCGACGCGCTCCTCGAGGCCGGCCACCAGCCGGACGTCGTGGTCCTCGACGCCCGGGGCGAGGCGTCGGAGCGGCCGTCGGCGAAGGTGCTCCGCGGCGCCCGCGACGTGGTCGTCCGGGTCGAGCGCGGCACGGACCGCACCCCCACCGACCACCTCGACCGGATCGGCGTCCGCCCGATCCGGCTGGAGTCGTCGGCGACCTCCGAGGACGCCGCGCTGATCCTGGCCGACGCCGGGGACGCCGCGGTCATCATCGGGGTGGGCATGCACGCCACCCTCGACGAGTTCCTGGACCGCAAGCGCTCGGGACTGGCCAGCACGTTCCTGACCCGGCTGAAGGTCGGTCCCCGCCTGGTCGACGCCCGCGCGGTGCCCTACCTCTACTCCGGCCGCGTCCGGCCGCGCCATCTGTACCTGGTGATGCTCGCCGGCCTGGCCGCCCTGGCCGCCGCGATCGCCGTCACCCCCGTCGGGCACGAGTGGGCGGCCTCGGCCGCCACCGCTCTGTCCGACCTCGTCGACCATCTCTGAGGACCCCGCCGTGATCTCCTACCGCCACCACGTCGTCTCGCTCGTCGCCGTCTTCCTCGCGCTCGCCGTCGGGGTCGCGCTCGGCGGCGGGCCGCTCAGCGAGATCGGTCGCAGCGACGCGGCCCCCACCTCCTCCGAGACGAAGGCCCAGGCCCGGGACACCCGGGCCGCCGCGGGCTACGGCGACGAGTTCGCGGCCGCGAGTGCCGCGACGCTCTACGGCAACCGGCTCGACAAGCACTCGGTCTCGATCCTCACCATGCCCGGCGCCGACGGCGACGTCGTGAGCGCGCTCGGCGCCCAGATCGAGGAGGCGGGCGGCCGGGTCGCCGGGACCTACGACGTGCAGCCGGCGCTCGCGGACCCCTCCGAGAAGTCCCTCGTGGACACCCTGGGCAGCCAGCTGATGACGCAGCTGGACTCCGACGCGGTCGCCGACGACGCGTCGACGTACGACCGCGCGGGTCAGCTGATCGGGCTGGCGATGGCCTCCGCCGACGCCCCCGCCGCCGACTCCGAGGCGATCCGGCAGAGCATGGCCGCCGCGGAGCTGCTCAACTCCCCGGCTGACGCCCAGCCCGCCGGGCTGGTCCTGGTGGTGCTCGGTGACGACACCGACGACGCGATCCTCTCCGGCCTGGTCACCGGCCTGGCCGACGAGGCCACGGGCGTCGTGGTCGCCGGCGACGCGTCCTCCGCGACCGCCACCGGTGACCTGCACGGCCTGAGGACCGAGCCGGTCGCTGACCAGGTCGCCACGGTCGACGGCTGCGACACACCGCTCGGCCAGGTGACCTCGGTGCTCGCCCTGGCGCGCGCCCTGACCGTCCAGGGTGGTTCCTTCGGTGCGTCGGGTTCGGACGGAGCGGTCCCTCTGGGATAGGATGAAGTCCCGTGAAGAACGCCACGCCGACCAGACACGTATTCGTGACCGGAGGTGTCGCCTCCTCCCTCGGCAAGGGGCTCACGGCCTCCAGCCTCGGCAGCCTCCTGAAGGCTCGCGGGCTCCGCGTGACCATGCAGAAGCTCGATCCCTACCTCAACGTGGATCCGGGCACCATGAACCCGTTCCAGCACGGCGAGGTCTTCGTGACCGACGACGGCGCCGAGACCGACCTCGACATCGGGCACTACGAGCGCTTCCTGGACACCAACCTGTCCCAGATCGCCAACGTGACGACCGGGCAGGTCTACTCCAGCGTGATCGCCAAGGAGCGCCGCGGCGACTACCTCGGTGACACCGTCCAGGTGATCCCGCACATCACCAACGAGATCAAGGAACGTGTCCTCGCCATGGGCGGCGACGACGTCGACGTGGTCATCACCGAGGTCGGCGGCACCGTGGGCGACATCGAGTCGCTGCCGTTCCTCGAGGCGGCCCGCCAGGTCCGCCACGACATCGGGCGCGACAACTGCTTCTTCCTGCACGTCTCGCTGGTGCCCTACATCGGCCCCTCGGGCGAGCTCAAGACCAAGCCCACCCAGCACTCCGTCGCCGCGCTGCGCCAGGTCGGCATCCAGCCCGACGCTGTCGTGTGCCGCGCCGACCGTGAGCTGCCGCAGTCGATCAAGCGCAAGATCTCGCTGATGTGCGACGTCGACGAGGAGGCCGTGGTCACCGCGGCCGACGCCCCGTCGATCTACGACATCCCCAAGGTGC
>JAOPXF010000341.1 GCA_025965295.1 Nocardioides sp. | reverse complement strand
CGAGCCGGCCCTGATGCCCGGCGCCCGCGCCGACCACTCCGTCTACGCCTGATCGTAGACAGTCCCGAACCGCCTAGATCCTCAGCCGATCGACTCGACCGTCGCCACCCGGCGCAGCACCGGCCGGTCCTCGCGGTCCACGACCTCGCCGGCGGTCCACCACAGCCGCATCCCGCTCGGCCGGAGCTCCAGCACCGCCAGGTTGTTGTCGTACCACGGCCCCTGGGTCAGCTTCCAGGCCAGCGGTGAGCGCGGCACCCTGGCCGCCCACGCCAGCCCGCGTGCGAAGACCCCGGCCGGCCGGCGTGCCGCCGCGGCGGTGACCCGCTGCATGTAGCCGGGCAGCGGGTTCCGGATCGGCGAGCAGACCGCCTGCACGATCCGGGTCGCGACCTGGCGGCCCTCGGAGCGGCTCGGCCACGCCTCCGCGACGTAGCTGTGGTGGACGTCGCCGGAGAGGAACGTGATCGAGCGGGGCGCCCTCCCCCGCTCCCCCGCGGCGACGTCGAGCACCATCCGGGCGACCTGGCGGAAGCCCTGCTCGAACGCAGCCCAGTGCTCCATGTCCGCGCCCTGGCGCATCGCCTCGCCGGCCCGGCCCACGAGGCGGCCCCAGGCGCCCTCGGCGAGCGCCTCGCTGAACGCCTCGGCGTGGTGCAGCCCGGGAGTGAGCAGGAAGGGCAGCGACGTCCCGACGAGCACGTGGTCGAAGCCGCCCCGCAGGTGGTCGTCGAGCCACGCCATCTCGTCGTCGTCCAGGATCGAGCGGTTGTCGGGGTCGAGCACCCGGGCCGCGCGGGAGTCCACCACGATCAGCCGGGCCTGGGTGTCGAAGTCGCGGGAGAAGCTCCACCGGTAGCTCTCGGGCTGCTGGTCGGCCCGCTCGGCGAGCTCGTCGAGCTCGGCGGTGATGTCCAGCTCGCCGGGGCCGTCGTACGTCGCGATCCGCTGCCAGAGCGGGTCGTCGAGCCGGTCGATCGGACCGAGGTTGCCCAGGTGCTGGTAGACCCAGTACGACGCCAGCCCGCCGACGATCCGGTCGTGCCACCAGGAGGTGGCCTCCATCTCACGCTTCCAGGTCCAGCTGGTGTTCCAGTCGTCGCGGATGTCGTGGTCGTCGAAGATCATCGCGCTCGGCAGCGTCGAGAGCAGCCATCGGTTCGCGGGGTCGCTCCACGCCAGCTTGTAGAGGTGGGCGTACTCCTCGAAGTCCTTGATCTCGGGGCCGGGCGGCTCGTCGACGCCGCGGCGGGCGGCGATGAACTCCTGCATCGCGTCGCTGGTCTCGTCGGCGTAGACCTGGTCGCCGAGGAAGAGCACCAGGTCCGGCCAACGCTCGTCGTCCGCCGACCGGGACTCGGTGACCCCGGCCATGTGCAGCGCGTAGCTGCGCAGCGCGTCGACGCCGAAGTCCCGGTTGCCGCCCTCGTCATGGGCGACGCTCACGCGGCAGGAGCCGAACGCCATCCGCAGCGGCTTGCCGGGCTGCAGGGTCGCGATGACGGAGGGCGGGTACGCCGACTCGGCCGGTGGCCAGACCGGCTCGTTGTCGACGGCCACCCGGTAGGGGTGGTGGCGGCCGGGGGCCAGGTCCTCGAGCTCCACGAGCGCGTAGTGGTGGCCGTGCGCCGCGAAGGTGCGCGCGGACGCCTCACGCTCCCCCGCCACGACGCTCACGGTGCCGGCGGACGCCACCTCGACCCAGATGGTGGCCGAGGTGTCGTCGACGTAGCGGACCAGCGGCCCGAGGACGAGCCGGCTCACCGGACCGGCCGGGTCACGGCTGGATCAGCACCTTGATCGCGCGGCGCTCGTCCATCGCCCGGTAGCCGTCGGCCACCTGGTCGAGCGGCAGCGTCAGGTCGAAGACCAGGCCGGGGTCGATGGTGCCCTCCTGGACCAGCTTCAGCAGCTCCGGGAGGTACCGGCGCACCGGCGCCATGCCACCGGCGAGGCCGACGTTCCTCTGGAACATCCGACGGATCGGCAGCTCGACGCCGTGCGGCACGCCGACGAAGCCGACGGTGGCGCCGGGCCGGGCCACCGCGAACGCGGTCTTCATCGCCTGGTCGGTGCCGACGCACTCCAGCACGGCGTCAGCGCCCACTCCCTCGGTGATCTCCATGAGCGCCTCGGTGGCGGCGTCGTCGCGCTCGGGGACGATGTGCGTCGCACCGAAGTGGCGGGCGATCTCCTGGCGGGGCTCGTGGCGGGACAGGGCGACGACCTTCTCGGCACCCATCACGTGCGCGGCGAGCACGCCGCACAGGCCCACGGCGCCGTCGCCGACGACGACGGCGGTGCCGCCGGCGCGGACGCCGGCCGTGACCGCCGCGTGCCAGCCGGTGGCCATCACGTCGGAGAGGGTCAGCAGCGATGGGATGAGCGAGGCGTCGGGCATGCCGTCGGTCTTCACGAGGCTGCCCTCGGCCTGGGTGACCAGGGCGTACTCCGCCTGGCCGCTGGCGGTGAAGCCGAGGTTGGTGCAGGCCGACTGCACGCCGGCGCGGCAGTGGGCACAGGTGTTGTCGCAGTGGTCGAACGGGACGATCACGAAGTCGCCGGGACGGAACGAGGTGACCTCGGAGCCGACCTCCTCGACCACGCCGACGCACTCGTGGCCGATCGTGCTCCCCGCGTCGATGTTGTTCTCCCCGCGGTAGGGCCACAGGTCGGAGCCGCAGATGCATCCCGCGGTGACCTTGATGACGGCGTCCGTGGGGGCGGTGATCGTGGGGTCGTCGACGTCGGAGACGCGGATGTCACGGGGGGCGTGGATGGTGGTGGCGCGCATGGGCGCAATCCTTGCATCCCGGCCACGACGGGCCCAAGCGCGGGGTTGTTGCGTTATCTCATATCTGAGATACCGTGATGAGCATGAGCGAGGGATACAAGGGCCGGATCGGCAATCTCATCCGGGACGCACGCAAGCACCGGGGGCTGACCCAGCACCAGCTGGCCGAGCTCCTGGCCACCAGCCAGAGTGCGATCACCCGGATCGAGAAGGGCCACCAGAACCTCTCCCTGGAGATGCTGGCCAGGATCGGCGCCGCCCTCGACTCCGAGATCGTCGCCCTCGGCGCCGGCCCGACCCACCTGCGCGTCACCGGCCCCACCAGGCTGTCGGGCTCCATCGACGTGAAGACGTCGAAGAACGCCGGGGTCGCGCTGCTCTGCGCCTCGCTGCTGAACCGCGGCCGCACCACGCTGCGCAAGGTGGCCCGCATCGAGGAGGTCAACCGCCTGCTCGAGGTGCTGGGCAGCATGGGCGTGCAGACCAAGTGGCTCAACTCCGACAACGACCTCGAGATCATCCCCCCGAAGGACCTCGACCTGGGCCGCATCGACGAGGCCGCGGCCCGTCGTACCCGCTCGGTGATCATGTTCCTCGGCCCGCTGCTGCACCGCCAGGAGACCTTCGACCTGCCCTACGCCGGCGGCTGCAACCTCGGCACCCGCACCGTCGAGCCGCACATGGCCGCGCTGCGACCCTTCGGCCTCTAGGTGAAGGCCACCGACGGGATGTACCACGCCAGCGTCGACCGGTCGGTCGTCCCCGGCCGCCCGATCGTGCTGACCGAGCGCGGCGACACCGTCACCGAGAACGCCCTGATGGCGGCCGCCCTGCACCCCGGCACCACGATCATCCGCAACGCGTCGTCCAACTACATGGTCCAGGACCTCTGCTTCTACCTGCAGAAGCTCGGGGTCGACGTCGAGGGCATCGGCACCACCACGCTCACCGTGACCGGCCGCGAGACGATCGACGTCGACGTCGACTACGCCCCCAGCGAGGACCCCATCGAGGCGATGTCCCTGCTCGCCGCCCCCATCGTGACGAATTCGGAGATCACCATCCAGCGGGTGCCGATCGAGTTCCTCGAGATCGAGCTCGCGCTGCTCGAGGAGATGGGCCTGCAGTACGACAGCTCCGAGGAGTACCTCGCCCTGAACGGGCACACCCGGCTGGTCGACATCACCACGAAGCCCTCG
>JAOPXF010000144.1 GCA_025965295.1 Nocardioides sp. | reverse complement strand
TCGTCTGCGCCTGCCCGCCTCCCGAGGCGTTCGCCGAATGAGCGCGCCGGTCGCCGACGTGACCGGCCGCCGGCTGCTCGCCCACGTCGCCACGGCCCAGTCGGGCGGCCGGCTGCCGTCGGTCGTGGCGGGCCTGGTCCGGGACGGCTCGGTCGTGTGGCGCGGCCGCTACGGCGCCGCCGGGGTGCCGGACCACGACCCCTTCGACGTGCAGTACCGCATCGGGTCGATCACCAAGACGATGACCGCGGTGCTGGTGCTGCAGCTGGTGCGCGACGGCCGGATCGGCCTGGACGACCCGGCCTCGGTGGTGCTCGGCGACGTCGGGTACGCCGACCGGACGCTGCGCACCCTGCTGGCCCACAGCTCGGGGATGCAGTCCGAGCCGGCCGGCTCGTGGTGGGAGCGCTCGCCCGGGTTGCCCTGGGACGAGCTGGCCGCCGCCCACGACGGCTCCGGTGCCGCGTTCGCGACCCACCAGCAGTTCCACTACTCCAACCTCGGCTACGCCCTGCTGGGCGAGATCGCGGCCCGGCTGCACGGGCGGACCTGGTGGGAGTGTGTCGCCTCCCTCGTCCTCGAGCCGCTGGGCATGACCCGGACGTCGTACCTCCCCGAGGGCGCCGCCGCCCAGGGCCAGAGCGTGCACCCCTACGAGTCCGTGCTGGTCGCCGAGCCCGCGACCGACACCGGCGCCATGGCTCCGGCCGGCCAGGTGTGGGCCACGCTCGACGACCTGGCGACGTATGCGGGCTTCCTGCTGGACGGTCACCCCGACGTGCTCTCGGCCGAGCTGCTGGCGCGGGCGTTCGGCCCGCAGTCGGGGAGCGCGCGCGACGGCCTTGGCTACGCGCACGGGCTCGGCTTCCAGCTCTTCCCCGGTGGGTCCGGGACGCTCGCCGGGCACAGCGGGTCGATGCCCGGCTTCGTGGCCGCTTGCCTGGTCGACCCCAGGCGGCGGACCGGCGGGGTGGTGCTGGCGAACGCGACCAGCGGGTCGTCCCCGGTCCAGCTCGCCGTCACCCTGCTCGAGGAGCTCCAGCGCAGCGAGCCGACCCTGCCCCCCGTCTGGCTGCCCAGCGACCCGCCGCCCGCGGAGCTGGCCGACGCGCTGGGCGTCTGGCACTGGGGCAACACGCCCTTCGTGTTCCGGATGGAGGGGACCGAGCTGGTGGCCCGACGCGACGGCGTGGAGGCCTACCGCTTCGCGGTCGTCGACGGTCGGGTCGTCGGGACGGCCGGCTACCACGCGGGCGAGCGGCTCCACGTCGTACGACGCGAGGACGGGTCGGTCAGCCACCTGGACATCGCGACGTTCGTCTACACGCGCACGCCGTACGACCCGGACGTCCCCGTGCCCGGGGGACACCCGGAGCGCTGACGCCGGGTCAGCCCTGGGCGGCCCAGAGTCGCTGGATGCGCGCCGAGAGGTGCACCGTGCCGGTGGGACGCTCGCCGGCCGCCACCTGGATGCCGTGGACCCGGCCGAAGCCGGCGAAGCCCTGCTCGCGGCCGATGGTGCCGAACCAGATGACCCGCTTGGACGCGACGGTGACGACCTTGGAGCCCGAAGCGGGGATCCGGGCCATCCCGTCGAGCTCACCCGAGCTGTTCGGGTTGCCCCAGAGGAAGCGGGCGGCGTGGTCGTTGCGGTTGGTGACCTCGAGCTTCCCGGGCCGGCCGGGGATCTTGTGCACCCGCAGCTCCTCGGCGCGGACCAGGGCGATGGTCACCGTGGCCGGCGTGAGGAACTCGTCGTTGCAGGCGTAGTAGCGGAAGACCAGGTCACCGGTCGGGTTGGGTGAGGTGAAGGCGAGGATCTGGCCGTCGAGGAGCTGGGCGATGCCGATCTCGGACGCCTCGTCGGCTTTGACCTTGCAGACGGCGAGCTCGGCGTCCTGGGGGTCGGAGTCGTTGGCCAGGACGTCGAGGAAGCCCGACCCGCCGGCGTACCACGTGTAGCTGTCGTCGACCGCGACCGGCGGCGCGGTCTCGCCGTCCGCGGTGGCGGGCTGGCTGAGCAGCCCGCCACCGGCCAGGGCGACGGAGGTGACGAGGGAGACGAGGGCCGCGCGCGGCCGGAACGGGGATCGTGGCATGAGGCGCACCCTAGTCGCCGGTGGTGTCCTCCTTGGTGACCTGGAGGTTGTAGAAGAACGCGTTGTCGCAGACCAGCGGCACTGTCTTCTTCCGCCAGGTGAGGGTGAGGTCGTTGGCGAGGCGCCGGTGGAAGCCGTCGACGGTGATGTGCTGGCCGGCGTCGTCGTGCTCCTCGTGGACGGCGGTCTTCTTGCCGGCACGGGAGGCGTGGCCCTCGACGACGGCGCGCTTCCTGCCGATCTCGAGGCTGCCGTGGACCTGCTTGGCCTCGATGAAGTCGTCCTTCACGTTGCGGGAGCCGCCGACCTGGTCGTCGTCGTCGCCGATCAGGATCTGGATGGTGTTCCCGTAGGTCCGGTTCTCGTAGAGGCTCGCGTAGACGTCGCGGCCCTTCCACGTGCCCGTGCACTCGAGCAGGTTCCCGACCTCGTGGGTCGTCGTGGGCTCGCCGGTGCGGGGTGCGGCGGTGAGGGCGTTCGCCGGGGTCGCCGCGCCCAACCCGATCAGGGCGGAGGTGGCGAGCGCCGCGAGGGCGCCGGTCGTGAGCTGGGTGGTGCGCATGATGGTCGTGCTCCTGGGGTGTCGTGTGTCAGTGAACGACGGGGATACGCCCCAGCAGCGGGTCCGGTTGCATGGTCCAGACCGCCTGGCTCTGCAC
>JAOPXF010000314.1 GCA_025965295.1 Nocardioides sp. | reverse complement strand
GCTTGTGGGTGCGCATCTCGAAGTGCTCGCGGGAGTCCTTGTACTTGTGGGGCGAGCGGATGACGCAGTACACGTTCTTCTCGGTCGGCAGCGGCACGGGGCCGGCGACCTTGGCACCCGTACGGGTGACGGTGTCCACGATCTTGCGCGCCGAGGTGTCGATCACCTCGTGGTCATAGGCCTTGAGCCTGATGCGGATCTTCTGTCCCGCCATAGGTCTCTCTCGTCCTTAGTCAGTCTGTGCCGGCTCGTGAGAACCGGAACCGCGTGCCTTCGTTTCTCGACCTGGCCCCGGGTGAGGCCCTGCCGCCTTGCTCCACCCCCAGAAGCCTGGCCTCTCGGCCGACCCCCGCGGTCGGGCGTGTCGCGGCCTCTGACAGAGTCATCGGGCGCAGCACAAGACCGGGGCCCTGCTTCTTCGTTGATGGCACTCGACCGGTTTCGTCGAGCAGATCGGGTCTCCTGGTTCGGTGCGGCTGCACGCCAGACCACCGGAACCGTTCAGGAAACGCGATTCAGTAGTCAACATCTGCCGCACCCCGGCAACCCGCCGGAGCAACCGGACTATCTTGGCAGACATCGCGTGCAGCGCCAAATCGGATCGGACACCGCCCTGATCGTCGAGATGCTGCCCGTGCACCTGCCCCGGCGCTGACCCGGCCCCCTGCCCACCGGCAGGTTTCGACTGCGCCCGAACCTGACAGGATGAGGGTGCGCGCACCGGGAACGTGAGGGGGACGAGATGTCGGGCAACGATTGGTACCCACCGCCCGGGGGCGGAACACCCCCGGGACACGACCCGGCGCCACCCGGCTACCGACCCCCGGAGCCGGTCCCAGGCTCCGCGCCCGCCTGGACACCGGCGCCCGGCATGCTCGGCGCCGCTCACAAGCCCGGCGCGCTCCCGCTGCGGCCGCTCGGACTCGGCGACATGTACGACGCCGCGGTCCGCATCATCCGGTTCAACCCCAAGGCGACCGTGGGCTCTGCGGTCCTCGTGGCCGCGGTCGCAATGGCGATCCCGGTCCTCATCACCGGCCTGCTCACCTGGACCGTCGACCTGTCCTTCGACGAGTCCTCCGGGGACCTCTCCCGGGACGAGCTGCTGGGCCTGGTCGGCTCCTTCGGGTCGCTCGGGGTCGGCAGCATCCTGCAGTCGATCGGGCTGATCCTGGTGACCGGGATGATCGCCCACGTGACCGCAGCCGCGGCGATCGGGCGACGCCTCACCCTGGCGGAGGCGTGGCAGGCGACGCGCGGCAAGCGGTGGAAGCTGATCGGGCTCACCTTCCTGCTCGGGCTGCTCATCACCGCCATCATCGGCGTCTACGCCCTCACCTGGGTCCCCGTGGTCCTCCTCGCCGACGGCTGGCAGATCGTGATCTACGGCCTGGTCACGGTGCCGCTGTTCCTCTGCTTCCTCGTCTGGTTCTGGATCCGCGTCTACTACCTCCCGGTCCCCGCGCTGATGCTCGAGGACATCGGCGTCCTCGGGGCGATCGGCCGGGGCTTCCGGCTCACCAAGGGACAGTTCTGGCGGACCTTCGGGATCGCCCTGCTGACCGTGCTCATCGCCCAGATCGCGGGCAGCATGCTCGCCGCGCCGGTCTCGGTGGCCGGGCAGCTCGTCCTGGCGGGCGGCGGGCCGGCGAAGTACGCCGTCCTCGGCCTGGTCGTCACCAACGCCCTCACGAACGTGATCTCGGCGGCCTTCGTCGCGCCGTTCACGACCACGGTCGCGTCGCTTCAGTACCTCGACCAGCGGATGCGCAAGGAGGCCTACGACGTGGAGCTGATGGCCCGGGCGGGGATCACCCCGTCGTGACCGGGGCCGGGTCGTGATCGGCGGACTCGTCGCGGGCGCCGTCGGTGGTCCCGCCGGACGCCTGCTGACCGAACCACCCCTCGACCCGTCGTCCAGCGAGGCGAGGTCGCTGCTGCGTCGCGAGCTCCTGCACCCCGACTACCACGACCAGGACCTCGTCGAGCAGGTCGTCAACTGGGTCACCCGTCAGATCGACAAGGGCATCACGGCCGCCTCCGACGCGCCTCCGCTGACCACGTTCGCCGCGATGCTGGTGTTCCTGGTGCTGGTCGGCGGGCTGGCCTGGCTGCTGTCCCGCGCCCGCCGTACGGCGCGGGGTGTGGGCGAGCCCGGCGCCGTCCTGGCCGACGACTCCGTCACCGCGGCCGAGCTCCGGGCCCGTGCGGACGCGGCCCTCGCCGCCGGGCGCCACGAGGACGCCCTGGTCGACGCCTTCCGCGCCCTGACCGTGCGCCAGGTCGAGCGCGGCCGGCTCGTCGACGCCCCGGGCGCCACGGCTCACGAGGTGGCGGGCGCCCTCGCCGCGTCGTACCCCCATCAGCGGCCGCGCGTCGACGGCAGCGCCCTGCTCTTCGACCAGGTCCTCTACGGCGACCGGCCGGCGACCCGCGAGCAGGCCTCCGGTGTCCTCGAGCTCGACGACGAGCTGGCGGCCCTGGGATGAGCACGACGACCTCCACCCCCACGCTGGCGGCCCGGCTCCGGGGCCGGCGGTCCACCCTGCTCGTCGGCGGCGGCCTCGTCGCCGCCGTGCTGGTGGCGATCCTGCTGGGCGGCAACGCGGTGCGGACCAGCACGCCGCTGGACCCGGACAACCCCGATCCGGGCGGCGCCCAGGCGCTCGCGCGGGTCCTCGCCGACCAGGGGGTCGACGTCTCGGTCGTGCGCAGCGCCGACGCCCTGCACGAGGCTGACACGTCGGCCGGAACCACCGTGCTCGTGACCTCCACCGACCAGCTGGGCGCGAGCACCACCCGACGCCTGCTCGAGGACACCTCCGACGCACGCCTGGTCCTCGCCGCACCCGGCCCCGGGACGACCAGGGCCCTCGGGATCACCGACCTGCCCTTCGAGGTGACCGTGCCGACCCCCCGACCGTCCGGCTGCGCCGACCCGGCGTACGACGGCCTGTCCCTGCAGGTCGATCACGCACTGGAGTACCCCACCCGGGACGGGTGCTTCGGGGGCGAGCACGGCTTCCTCGTCGTCGAGCCCCGCGAGGGCGTCGTGCTCCTCGGTGCCGCCGAGGCCCTGACCAACGACCAGGTCCTGCGGGCCGACAACGCCGCCGCGGTCCTGCGCCTGCTCGGCCGGGACGGCCACCTGGTCTGGTACGTGCCCAACGTCGACGACCTCGTCGGTGACGACGGGGTGAGCCTGGCCACCCTGCTCCCCCGCTGGGTCCGCCCCGGTGTCTGGCTCGGCGGTGCTGCAATGATCGCGCTGGTCCTCTGGCGCGGCCGCCGGTTCGGGGCGCTGGCGACCGAGCCGCTCCCGGTGGTGGTGAAGGCGATCGAGACGACCCGGAGCCGCGGTCGGCTCTACCGCAAGGCCGGCGA
>JAOPXF010000257.1 GCA_025965295.1 Nocardioides sp. | reverse complement strand
TGCGGTCGTCGCGATGCTGGCGTCCAACGCCCTGGTGGCCAAGAGCCGCTGGGCGGCGGTGCGGACCGCGGCCTTCTTCCCGCTCGCCCTGGCGATCGGGCTCGTGGCGGCGACGCTCGCGGGCGGTGAGCGGCTCTACCAGGTCATCGGGTTCGCCGCCGCGCTCTTCGGGGCCGTGTGGGTGCGCCGCTTCGGCACCGACTGGTTCTTCTACGGCTTCATGGCGTGGATGGGGTTCTTCTTCGCGACCTTCCTCCAGGCGACGTGGAGTCTCGTGCCCGAGCTGGTGCTGGCCGCCGTCGTCTCGACGGTGTGGGTCGTGCTGCTGCTGACGACGCTCTTCCGCTCCGTCCCGCGACGGGTGCTGCACTCGACACTCGCCGCCTGCTTCGCTCGCGGCCGGGCCACGGCCCGGGCCTGCGCCGAGCTGCTCGAGGCCCGCGACGCGGGCCCACGCGCCCAGGAGCGGGCCCGGCGCCAGGTGGCCGCCCAGCTCGCCGGCCTCGGTGACGCGGCGCTGCTCGCGGAGGCGTGGTCGGCCGAGCCGGACGCCCTTCCCGAGGGCTGGTCCGCGACCGCGGTGCGCCGCCGGATGATCGAGACCCAGCAGGCGGTCGAGCGCATCGCCGGCGCCAGCGGCGCGCTGCTGGGTGCCTCCGACGAGCTCGTCGGCGAGGCGCGACGCGCCCTCGAGCACCTCGGCCGGCGCCGCGACCTCGCGGCGGCGGTCGCGACCGAACGCCTCGACACCCTCGTCGAGCGGGCCCGCACCGACGGTGACGACGACTGGTGGCCGGCGCGGCACCTGGCCTTCGGCGTCCGCGAGTTCCTCCGCTTCGACGCCGAGGCCGACGAGCCACCCGGAGTCGACCCGGGCGAGGAGGAGTTCGAGGCCGTGACCGGGCTGGTCTTCGGCAACCTGCCCGGCGCCCCGTCCGTTGCCCGCGACGTGGCCACCCGGGGCAGCCGCTGGAACCCGCTCACCCGCCTCTCGATGACGAGCCGCCAGGCCGTCCAGGTGATGCTCGCCGGGCTGATCGCGATCGGGCTCGGGACCTGGCTCTCGCCCACCCGCTACTACTGGGCGGTGATCGCGGTCTTCGTGACGTTCACCGGCACCGGCACCCGCTCCGAGACCTTCCTCAAGGGGGTGGCGCGCATCTCGGGCACCCTCGTCGGGCTGGTGGCGGCGATCGCACTGGCGCACGTGACCGCCGGCCACACGGTCGCGATCTTCAGCACGATCCTGCTCTCGATCTTCCTGGCGTTCTACCTGGTCAAGGTGTCCTACACCGCGATGACCTTCTTCATCACGATCCTGCTGGGCCAGCTCTACTCGGTCATCGGCACGCTCAGCGACCAGCTCCTCGAGCTGCGGCTCGGCGAGACCGCGGTCGGGGCCGTCGTCGGCGTGCTGGTGGCGATGCTCTTCGCGCCGCTGTCCACGCGCGACACGGTGCGCTCGGCCCGCGACGAGCTGCTGGTGACGCTCGAGGCGCTGCTGGTGGGTGTGGCGTCGTACGCCGGCGGCGAGCGGGTCGACCTCGACGCGCTCAGCCGGGCGCTCGACGACCGGGCGCGGCGGGTCGCGCTCGTCGCCAAGCCCCTGGTCGGCCCGCTGGGGCGGGGGAGTGCCTCCCGGCGGACCCGGCGGCGGCTCGGCCTCTACGTCGCGGCCGTCGCCCAGGCGCGTGCGCTCGTGCTGTCGCTGCAGCGTCGTGCCGTCGCCCGTCCCGACACGATCGTGGCCGCCGCCCGCGCCCTGGCCGACGCGGTGCGCGCGCTGCTCTCGGCGGACATCGGCGAGGGCGCCCCGCACGCCGGGGAACCGTTGTGGCGCAGCGACGTGGCGCTCTTCGGCGACCACGAGTCCGCACGCGACGGGGACCCCGTGGTCCGGCACCTCCACCACCTCGGCGCCACCCTGACCGAGCTCGCCGAGACGGGCCTCGGCGTCGCGGCACCCTAGGTGGGACGATCACCCCATGGCAACGTCGTACTGGGTGAACACCGTCAGCCTCGAGCACGTCGAGCTCGCCGTCGAGGGCGGGTTCACCCAGGCCGAGCACGGCAAGGACACCAAGCTGCACAAGCTCCGGCGCGGTGACGGGCTGATCTTCTACTCCCCGCGTACGGCGATGCGCTCGGGCCGGCCACTGCGCCAGTTCACGGCGCTCGGGACGGTCTCCGGCGACGAGCCCTACCAGGTCAAGGTGCGGCCCGACTTCGTCCCGTGGCGGCTGAAGGTCGACTTCGAGGAGACGCACCCCGCCGAGGCCGGCGCGCTGCTCGAGCAGCTCTCGTTCATCACCGACGTGCGCCAGTGGGGGGTGCCGTTCCGACAGGGCCTCTTCGAGGTCAGCGCCGACGACTTCGCGATCATCCGCGCCGCGATGACCGGGCCCGCCGATTCCTGAGGCCCACCACCTCTTGCCGCACCCGAGCTCCCCGGAGGATCGTGGGACCAGGAGGTGATCAGCATGCACGCGGAGATCGGGGACCGGCTGTTCGTCGAGAGTGCGGTCGCGGAGGTCCATCGGCGCGAAGCCGAGATCGTCGGGGTGCGCGGACCCGACGGCGGCCCGCCGTACGTCGTCCGATGGCCCGACGGGCACGAGGGACTGGTGTTCCCGGGCCCGGACGCCCACATCGTGACGGGCGGCTGAGCCCCCTAGGAGAGCGGGTCGAACTCCTCGTGGTCGCCGACCGACGCGGCGAGCACGCGCAGGTGGTGGTCGCCGTCGCCGAGCAGGTGGTCGAGCGCGGTGAGGTGGCTGGTGTAGCTGCCGATGCTGTACTCCGCGGTCATCGCGATGCCGCCGTGCAGCTGGATCGCCTCCTGGCCGATGTGCCGCCCGGCCCGGCTGACGCCGACCGCGGCGCGGGAGGCCGCGACGGCCATCTGGTCGGGCTTGCCGGCGTCGAGCACCATCGTCGCCCAGGTGGTGAGGCTCTTGGCCATCTCCAGGGAGACGTACATCTCGGCGGCCCGGAAGTTCAGCGCCTGGAAGGTGTTGAGGGTGACCCCGAACTGCTTGCGGCTCTTGAGGTACTCGGTGGTGCCCCGGAGCTGGAACTCCATCGCGCCGATCGCCTCGTTGCAGGCCATCACCCGGCCGATGTCGAGGACCGTCGCGATCGTGGCGGTGGCGTCGCCGCCGTCGCCGAGGGGTACGCCGGCCGCGTCGTCCAGGACGACGCGCGCGGCGCGGCCACCGTCGTGGGTGGCGTATCCGTTGCGCGTGACCCCGTCGGCCGTCGGGTCCACGAGGAAGAGGCCGGTGCCGCCGTCGGGCAGCGCCGCGCTGACGACCAGGAGGTCGGCCCGGGCGCCGTGGGGGACCGGCTCCTTGGTGCCGGAGAGGGTCCAGGTGTCGCCGCTGTTGGTGGCGGTGACGCTCGTCGCGTCATCGGTCCAGCGGGTGCCGGGCTCCGCGTGGGCGAAGGCCAGGACGCTCTCGCCGCCGGACAGCGCTCCGAGCACCTCGGCACGCTGGTCGGCGAAGCCCGCGGCGGCCACCAGGCCGCCGGCCAGCACGACCGAGGTCAGGAACGGCTCGGGCGCGAGCACCCGGCCCATCTCCTCGGCGACGATGGCGACCTCGACGGGTCCCGCGCCGGAGCCGCCGTCCTCCTCGTGGAAGGGGAGCCCGAGGACGCCCATCTCGGCCAGCCGCTGCCAGAGGCCCTCGTCGAAGCCGGGATCCTCGGCGACCGTACGGCGCCGCGTCTCGAAGTCGGCGTACGCCTTGCCGACCAGGCCGCGCACGGCCTCGCGGAGCGCCTGCTGCTCGTCGTCATAGGTGAAGTCCATGGTCAGCCTCTCCCCATCATCTCGGTCACAGTCCCAGGATCGTCTTGGCGATGATCTGTCGCTGGATCTCGTTGGATCCGCCGTAGATCGACGCCTTGCGGAGGTTGAGGTACACCGGGGTGGCGCGGCGCGCCCAGCCGGGGAGGTCGGAGTCGTCGTCGCCCGCGCCGGAGGCCAGCGAGGCCGGCCCGGCCAGGTCGACGACGAGCTCGCTGACGGCCTGCTGGAGCTCGGTGCCCTTGAGCTTGAGCACCGAGGAGGCCGGGTGCGGCTTGCCGTCGGCGGAGTGGGCGACCACGCGGAGCGCGGTGAGCTCGAGGGCGAGCAGCTCGTTCTCGAGCTCGGCGAACCGGGCCGCGGTCAGCGGGTCCTGGAGCTGGTCGCCGGCGTACTCCTTGGCCTGCGCGAGCACCCGCTTGGTCGCGCCCACCGGCGCGACGCCGACCCGCTCGTTGCCGAGCAGGAACTTCGCGTAGTCCCAGCCGGCGTTGAGCTCGCCGACGAGGTTGTCCTGGGGGACGCGGACGTCCTCGAACCAGACCTCGTTGACCTCGTGGCCGCCGTCGATCAGCTCGATCGGACGGACGGTGACGCCGGGGGAGGTCATGTCGATGAGCAGGAACGAGATGCCGCGCTGCTTCTTGGCCTCGGGGTCGGTGCGGACCAGGTTGAAGATCCAGTCGCCGTGCTGCCCGAGGGTCGTCCACGTCTTCTGCCCGTTGACGACGAACTCGTCACCGTCGAGCACGGCCGTGGTCCGCAGGGAGGCGAGGTCGGAGCCGGCGTCGGGCTCGGAGAATCCCTGCGACCACCAGATGTCGAGGTTGGCGGTCTTGGGGAGGAAGCGCTCCTTGAGCTCCTGCGACCCGAACTGCGCGATCACCGGGCCGACCATGGAGGCGTTGAACGCGAGAGGGAGCGGCACGCAGGCCCGCTGCATCTCCTCGTGCCAGATGTGCCGGCGCAGCGGCGACCAGTCCTGGCCGCCCCACTCGACGGGCCAGTTGGGCACGGCGAGGCCGTGCTCGTTGAGGATCCGCTGGCTCGTGACGATGTCGTCCTTGGTGAGCTCGCGGCGCTCGGCGACCTTGTCCCGGATCTCCTGCGGGATCTTCGTGGTGAAGAAGGTGCGCATCTCCTCGCGGAAGGCGGCGTCCTCGGCGGACAGCTCCAGCTGCATCGGCGTCTCCTGGGTGTGCGGCCTGATCATGCGGCCTGATCGTGCGGCCAAATCATGCGGTCGGTCTGACGCCGAACGTACCCGTCAGTAGGTGCGGCACGCGTGGCAGGGTCGGTGGTCCGGACCGGGGCTCGTGGGGCACCACCCGAAGAGCGAGCTAGGCCGTTCCCGCCAAGGGGAGATCGTCCGGAGGCAGTGCCCTGACGTTTCCCGCGGTCGCAAGGTGGACCACCTCGCCGTGCACGCCCGCCCTGCGGCAGGCGTCGTACAGTGCTGCCGCCCAGGCGCGGTCGTCCTCCGTGATCGTCGGCCCGCCGGGTCTCGAACGCAGGAAGGCGAACCGCACGTCGTCACCCACGAGGTCGGCGACACCCGTGAGGACCTCCGCGAAACCCCGGCGTCCTTCCTCGTCCGGCGGGGTTTCGGCGTCCGTGATCTCGACGATCTGCGGTAGCGGCCGGTCGTCGGCGATGAGGAGCATCCACACGGTGTGGCCACCGAACCCGCCGGCGCCCATGAGGTCGCACCACACGGCTTCGAGGTCGGACTGGCTGCGAATGACGGACTCTGCTGGGTTCTTGGTCATGCCTGACGCATCCCCGTCTGGTGCGTGACCGAAAACGGCTGTCCACAGGCGGTCGAGGACGTCGGCTGGCTCAACGCCGCACCAACCTGGTGTCGGCCCTGGCAGCCCGCGAAGTTTGTACGACAAGGTGTCGTATCGGCGAGGTGCCGTTCGTGGTGAGGGTAGGAGGCGGTCATCGGGACCGCCCGAGCTGAGGAGAGTCAGATGACGCACTACCTGTTGAGCGTGCACGGCCCCGCCGAGATGGGCGAGTTCGGCAACTACGGCTCC
>JAOPXF010000241.1 GCA_025965295.1 Nocardioides sp. | reverse complement strand
GTCGCCACAAGAGTGGGTGGCCTGCTTTGGTCGGACGACACCGAAAACACCCCGAAATGAGCCTCTGATGAGACTAGAGATGAGACTAGATCTTGCAGACGCAAGAACGCCGGCTCGGGCTGGTGGGCTCGAACCGGCGTCTTCGCAGGTCAGGAACCTGCCTCTGGCGGAGGATAGGGGATTCGAACCCCTGAGGGCTTTCACACCCAACCCGCTTTCCAAGCGAGCGCCATAGGCCACTAGGCGAATCCTCCGCGGAGGAATGTACCGGTCGCCCCACGGCGGGACGAAATCCCCCGGGGGCCGGGGCCGTCTTGGTGGCCCCGGCGCACCTCACCTAGACTTCCCCGCAACCCCCCGCGTGGCGACATCTTGCCCAACTCCCCCAGGGCCGGAAGGCAGCAAGGGTAAGCGAGCTCTGTCGGGTACGCGGGGGGCCTTTTCACGTCCCGCCGCCTCAGCTTGCGAAGGCAGCGATCAGGACGGGAGGTCGAGTAGCGTCGGCGGACGCCGGGGGCGGTCGCGACGCGTATCGAGACCCAGGTGGTCTCGACAAGCCCGCTCGTTCCTCGCGGGCCACTCGACCAGCGAGTGCGGCGCTACCGGCTGTCGGCACGGGTGGTTAGGGTTCAGGCGTGGAGTCACCCCTCGCGCTGTACCGCCGCTACCGGCCGGAGACCTTTCAGGAGGTCATCGGGCAGGAGCACGTGACGGAGCCGCTGCGCGCCGCGCTGGCCAACAACCGGGTCAACCACGCCTATCTCTTCTCCGGCCCCCGCGGCTGTGGCAAGACCACGTCCGCCCGGATCCTGGCCCGCACGCTCAACTGCGACCGCGCTCCGGTGGCCGACCCCTGCGGCGAGTGCGACAGCTGCCGCGACCTGGCCCGCGGCGGCCCGGGCTCGATCGACGTGATCGAGATCGACGCCGCCTCGCACGGCGGTGTCGACGACGCCCGCGACCTGCGCGAGAAGGCCTTCTTCGCACCGGTCCGCAGCCGCTACAAGGTCTACATCATCGACGAGGCCCACATGGTCACGACGCAGGGCTTCAACGCCCTGCTCAAGCTCGTCGAGGAGCCCCCGCCCCACCTGCGCTTCATCTTCGCCACCACCGAGCCCGACAAGGTGCTGCCGACGATCCGGTCCCGCACCCACCACTACCCCTTCCGGCTGATCCCGCCGAGGCTGCTGTCGACGTACCTCTCGGAGCTGTGCGACAAGGAGGGCGTCTCGATCGAGCCCGCGGCGGTCCCGCTCCTCGTGCGCGCCGGCGGCGGGTCCGCGCGCGACACGCTGTCGGTCCTCGACCAGCTGCTCGGCGGCGCCGGCGACGAGGGCGTCACCCACGCCCTGGCCACGGGCCTGCTCGGCTACACCCCCGACACCCTCCTCGACGAGGTGGTCGACGCGTTCGCCGCCGGTGACGGCGCCGCCGTGTTCGGCGTCGTCGACAAGGTCATCGAGACCGGCCAGGACCCTCGTCGCTTCACCGAGGACCTGCTCCGCCGGCTCCGCGACCTGGTCATCGTCGACGCCGTGCCCGACGCCCCGGCCACGGGCCTGATCGACTGCTCCCAGGACCAGGGCGAGCGCCTGGTCGCGCAGGCCGCCCGCTTCGGCTCCGCCGAGCTCAGCCGGGCGGCCGACCTGGTGGCCACCGGCCTCACCGAGATGCGCGGGGCCACGGCGCCTCGACTCCTGCTCGAGCTGATCTGCGCGCGCGTGCTGCTCCCCGGCGCCGACCACGCCACCAACGGCGTCCTGGCGCGTCTCGACCGGCTCGAGAAGCGCGCCGCGATCACCGGCACCCCCTCGACCCCGGCGAGCGCCCCGGCCCCCGCCGCACCCGCCCAGGACCGCCCCACCACCGCCTCGGCTCCGCCCGACGTCGAGCCCCCGCTCACCATCAACCCCGTGATCCGCCCGCTCCCCCCCACCAGCGCCCCCGCCCAACCCACGCTCCAGGCACCAGACCCCGAGGGAGCGGGGAGCGGGGCAACCGCGTCCGGCGAGCGCGCGGCGCCGGAGGTGGCGCCACCGGGCGCCGTGCCCACCGTCGCGCCGCCGGCCACGGCGGACGCGGGGCCCCCGGCCGGGGTGGCTGGGTCTGGCAGCGAAGCGAGGAACGAGCGAGCCGGATCGCCGGCCGGGGGCCCGGCGGGAGCCGGGGCCGGTGGCGCTCCAGCGGCGGACGTGCCGGTGGTGCCGGCGAGTCCGGAGCCGGACCGACCCCCTGCCGCCGCGCCCGGCGGCCTCACGCTCATCGACGTACGCCGCCTCTGGCCCGACATCGTCGAGGCGACGAAGCTCAGGCGCCGCGTCACCTGGATGCACCTCGCCCAGAACTGCCAGGTCATCTCCGTCGAGGGCAAGGTCCTCACGCTCGGCTTCTCCAACGCCGGAGCGCGGGAGTCGTTCGACAACGGCGGCAGCGCCGAGATCGTGCGGCAGGCCGCGATCGACGTGGTGGGCGCCGACTGGCGGATCGAGACGATCGTCGACCCCGGCGCCAAGGCCGACCCGACCGCGCCGCGGGTCACCTCGCCCGCGGTTCCGGAGCCGGCGCCCTCGGCGCCCCCCGTCGACTCCTCGCCGTCGGCGCCGCCCGCGTGGGCGTCCGACGACGCCGACGACGATCCGGCCCCGCCCCAGTCACCCGCTCCGCAGCCGGTGGAGCGCGCCCCGAAGGCGGGCCCCGAGTCGGTCGCGGCCGCTCGCGGCGCGATCAAGCAGACCCGCGAGGCCGGCTCCGAGAAGGCCGCCTCCTCCGACCTGGCCGACGCCGATGCCGACGCCCACCCCGACGACCTCGACGCGGAGACGCAGGGGCTCGACGGGGCGGAGCTGCTCCGGCGCGAGCTGGGTGCCCAGGTGATCGACGAGATCCGCCACCAGTGACCGACGTACCGACCAGACCCCGCAGCAGGACCGAGAGGTAGACGCACCATGACCCAGAACCCCTTCGACGCACTCGGCGGCAGTGGTGGCTTCGACATGAACGCGCTGCTCCAACAGGCCCAGCAGATGCAGGAGCAGCTGCAGGACGCCCAGGCACGGCTCACCGACACCACGGTCGACGGCACCGTCGCCGGTGGAGCGGTCACGGTGACCGTCAACGGCGTCGGTGAGCTGGTGGGCGTCGAGATCAAGGCGGGGGGCTTCGACGGCAGCGACGCCGACGACCTCTCCGACCTCGGCGACATGATCGTCGCGGCCTACCGCGACGCGAAGGCCCAGGCCGACGCCATGGCCAGCGAGGCCCT
>JAOPXF010000239.1 GCA_025965295.1 Nocardioides sp. | reverse complement strand
CGGTCGAAGACCTCGCGCACGTCGGGGTAGTTGCGCAGCGACTTCGACATCTTGTTGCCGTCGGAGCCGAGCACGATGCCGTGACTGATGCAGTTCTCGAACGCCGGGCGGTCGAAGAGCGCGGTGGCCAGGATGTGCAGCGTGTAGAACCAGCCACGGGTCTGGTTGATGTACTCGACGATGAAGTCGGCCGGGAAGTGGTGCTCGAACCAGTCCGCGTTCTCGAACGGGTGGTGCACCTGGGCGAAGCTCATCGACCCCGAGTCGAACCAGACGTCGAGCACGTCGGGGACGCGTCGCATCATCGAGGTGCCCGTCGGGTCGTCGGGGTTCGGGCGGACCAGGTCGTCGACGTACGGCCGGTGCAGGTCCGGCTCGCCGTCCTTGTTGCGCGGCAGCGAGCCGAAGTCGCGCTCGAGCTCCTCGAAGGAGCCGTAGACGTCGAGGCGGGGGTACGCCGGGTCGTCGCTCTTCCAGACCGGCACCGGGCTGCCCCAGAACCGGTTGCGGGTGATCGACCAGTCGCGGGCGTTCGCCAGCCACTTGCCGAACTGGCCGTCCTGGACGTGGTCGGGGATCCAGTTGATCTCCTGGTTGAGCTCCAGCATCCGCTGCTTGATCGCCGTCACCTCGACGAACCACGACGAGACACCCTTGTAGATCAGGGGCTCGCGGCAGCGCCAGCAGTGCGGGTAGGAGTGCTCGTAGGTCTCGCGGCGCAGCAGCACCGTGCCCGGGCTGACGGAGCCCGTCTCGGGGTTTCGAGACGGTTGCTGCGCAACCTCCTCAACCACCGAGGCAGACGGTTGCTGCGCAACCTCCTCAGCCCCGGTGTAGAGCCGGGTGGCGGCCTTGAGGTGGTCGATGATGTGCAGGTTGGCGTCGAAGACCAGCATGCCGGCGTACTCGACCACGGGGGCCGTGAAGCGGCCGTCCTTGCCGACCGGCATGACGGCCTCGATGCCCTCGCGGTCGGTCACCTCCTTGTCGACCTCACCGAAGGCGCCGGCGGTGTGCACCAGGCCGGTGCCGTCCGTGGTCGTCACCACGTCGTCGGCGGCGACGACGCGGAAGGCGTTCTCGTGACCGGCGTAGTAGGTGAACGGCGGCGTGTAGGTGCGCCCGACCAGGTCGGCGCCCTTCACGCGAGCGACGACGACCGGATCGCCACCCTCGGGGCCGGCCAGCTCCTTGGCGTACGCCGCGAGGCGCGCCTCGGCGATGACGTACCGCTCGGTGCGGCCCTCGACCCCGGGCACCCCCGCCTCGACCACGAGGTAGTCGATGTCCCGGCCGACCATGACCGCGAGGTTGGAGGTCAGGGTCCACGGTGTCGTCGTCCAGACGAGCAGCAGCGCGCCGTCGAGCCCGTCGGCCCCACCGGCGGGCGCGGCACCGGCCGCCATCCGGTAGCCGACGGTCACGGCCGGGTCCTTGCGCATCTGGTAGACGTCGTCGTCCATGCGCAGCTCGTGGTTGGACAGCGGGGTCTCGTCGTTCCAGCAGTAGGGCAGCACCCGGAAGCCCTCGTAGACCAGCCCCTTGTCGTGGAGCTGCTTGAACGCCCAGATCACCGACTCCATGTAGTCGGGGTTCATGGTGCGGTAGTCGTTGTCGAAGTCGACCCAGCGCGCTTGGCGCGTGACGTACTCGCGCCATTCACCGGTGTACTTCATCACCGAGGCCCGGCAGGCCTCGTTGAACTTCTCGATGCCCAGCTCGAGGATCTCGTCGGTGGTCTTGATCCCGTTGAGCCGCATCGCCTCGAGCTCGGCCGGCAGCCCGTGGGTGTCCCAGCCGAAGCGGCGCTCGACGCGCTTGCCGCGCATGGTCTGGTAGCGCGGGATGAGGTCCTTGACGTAGCCGGTGAGCAGGTGGCCGTAGTGCGGCAGCCCGTTGGCGAACGGCGGCCCGTCGTAGAACACGAACTCGTTCGAGCCGTCCTCGCCCGGGTCGCGCTGCTCGACGCTCGCCCGGAAGGTGTCGTCCTGCTTCCAGTACTCGAGCACCCGCTGCTCGATGTCCGGGAACCTCGGGCTGGTCGGGACGGTGCTGTCACCAGCGGTGGAGACCTGGGGGTAGGTCATGGGTGCTCTCCTGCGGTACGTCGTCCATCTCGGGCTGCTGCCACGAGGACGACTCCCTGACGGGGACCGCGGTACCACCTCGGTTGCCGGCCCCTGGGGGCCGACCACTCGTTTCACGGCTGTGACGGGCCTACCCGTCCGGTTCTACTTGGTGTGGTCTCGAGACGGTCGCTGCGCGCGACCTCCTCGACCACCGACACCGTTCTTCCGGAGGCTCGCCGCTGATGACGGCTCAGACGCCTGTGCGCACAGCGTACGGGGCGCCCCGGCGCGCGCGCGAATCAGTTGGCCCGCGCATCCAGCCAAGCCACGATCTCGGCCGCCGCCTCCTCGGGGGTCAGCCCGGAGTTGTCCAGCCGCAGGTGCGCGAAGTCGGCGAGCAGCGCGGCGGCGGGCGTCGGGTGGTCCGGTCGGGTGTTCATGACGTACGTCGACTCCAGCTCGCGCACGTTGGCCTCCGACCAGACCAGGTCGCGCTTCGACCTCTTGTCCGCGATCCGGGACTCGCCGACGTTGCGCTCCAGGCGGGTCGCCAGGTCGGCGTACAGCTCCACGAACGAGACCGGGAGCCCGGCCTCGACGTACGGTGCGACGAGCCGGCGCACCTCCGCGGCGTCGTCCTCGAGCTCGACGGCCCTGACGAACGTGACCACCAATCGGGTCCCGGAGGCCGCTGCCTCCTCGATCACCCGCCGGCGGAACTAGCCGTTGAGCGTGTCGAAGGGCGGCGTGCCGTATCCTAATATCTCCAGCAGCGGCTCGATCGTGTGGAGGTTGTGTAACA
>JAOPXF010000232.1 GCA_025965295.1 Nocardioides sp. | reverse complement strand
AACGGTGCACCGGGTCCGGCAACGGTGATGCCGGTGTCTCCCCAGCCCCGCTCGGAGATGGTGGCGGCATCGGTGATGGAGTCGACCGAGTGCATCGACGCCCACTCGACCGCGAGCCGAAGCAGCTCGGCCTCGGCCCGGTCCGCTACCCCGCGTCGGTCTCGGGCAGCGGCGAGCACCGCGGCAGCGGACTCGGGGCTCTCGGCGTACTCGGTCATGGGACAAGTCAACCCGCGACCACCGACAATCAGAGGCGAAAACCCTGTGCACAAAGGGGTCCTGGGGTAACAACGACGTAACGGATTTCGGGCCGTATCCACAGAACGGCAACCCGAGCCCGGCGTACGGCGGGAAGCAGCCGTAACCAGGCCCCCGCAACCGACGCGGACGGCGACCCCGTAATCCGAGAATCCGGCACCGTGGGGCGGTCGCCTCACCGGGTTTCGACGACGCTCGCTGGCGCTCGCTGCTCAACCACCGAGTCCGCTGACGCGGATCCGCTGACGCGTCCCCTGCAATGCTGGGGGCATGAGTGATGACATCGAGTGCGACCTGGTCGTGATCGGAGCCGGACCCGGAGGCGAGTCCCTCGCCACGGGTGCCGCCAAGGCGGGCCTCGAGGTGATTGTCGTCGACAAGCACCTCGTCGGCGGCGAGTGCCCCTACTACGGCTGCATCCCGTCGAAGATGATGGTGCGCGCCGCGGGCTCGCTGGCCGAGGCCCACCGGGTCGGGACGCTGGCCGGCGAGGCCACGGTGATCCCGTCTTGGGCGCCGGTCGCCAAGCGCATCGACGAGGAGGCCACCACCGGCTGGGACGACACGATCGCCGTGGAGCGGCTCGAGGACGCCGGTGCCGTCGTCCTGCACGGCGTCGGCCGGCTGGCCGGACCCGGCCGGGTCACCGTGGAGCTGCCCGACGGCAGCGCCGGACCGACGTACGTCGCCCGCCGCGGCGTCGTCCTGAACCCCGGCACCAGGCCCGCCGAGCTGCCGATCGACGGCCTGGCCGGCACGCCGTTCTGGACCAACCGCGACGCCGTGCAGCTCACCGAGCTCCCCTCGTCGCTCGTCGTGATCGGTGGCGGGCCGATCGGCTGCGAGATGGCACAGGTCTTCGCCCGGTTCGGCGTCGAGGTCACCGTGCTCGAGGTCGGACCCCGCATCCTGGGCCCCAACGAGCCGGAGGCGTCCCAGATCCTGCAGGAGATCTTCATCGAGGAGGGCATCCGGGTGCTGACCGAGGTCTCGATCGACTCGGTGTCCCACGCCGACGGCCGGTTCGAGGTCGTGCTGGGTGACCAGACCCTCACGGCCGACCACGTGCTCGTGGCGGCCGGCCGGACCCCCAACCTCGACGACATCGGCCTCGAGACCGTCGACCTCGACGCGTCCGCCCGGACCGTCGAGGTCGACGACCGGATGCGGGCCGGCGAGAAGCTGTGGGCCATCGGCGACGTGACCGGCAAGGGCGCGTTCACGCACGTCTCGATGTACCAGTCCGCGATCGCCCTGCGCGACATCACCGGCGAGGACGGCCCACCCGCGTCGTACCACGCGCTGCCGCACACGACGTTCACGGACCCGGAGGTCGGCGGGGTCGGGATGACCGAGCAACGCGCACGGGCCGCGGGGCTGAACGTGCGGGTCGGGTCGACGCAGCTCGAGCAGTCGTCGCGCGGCTTCGTGCACGGGCCGGGCGCTCGTGGGCTGATCAAGCTCGTCGAGGACGCCGACCGGGGCGTCCTGGTCGGCGCGACCGCGATGGGACCGGCCGGTGGCGAGATCCTCGGCTTCCTGGCGGTCGCCGTGCACGCAAAGGTGCCGACCGACACGCTTCGGTCGATGATCTTCGCCTACCCGACGTTCCACCGGGCGATCGAGAGCGCCCTCGCCGACCTGTCGTGAGTCATCGCCTAGGGTTCCGTCCCATGGGTGACGTGAGCAGCACAGCGGAGCGGCTGGGACGCCGGGCCGACGACAGCGACTGGCTGGACCGTTCGATCCGGATCGGCCTGGTGGCCTACGGCGTCGTGCACCTGATGATCGCCTGGCTGGCCCTCCAGCTGGCCTTCGGCGACAGCTCGGGCTCCGCATCGAGCCAGGGCGCGATGCACCAGCTCGCCAAGCAGCCCTTCGGCGAGGTGCTGATCTGGCTGATCGCGCTCGGGATGTTCCTGCTGGTCTTGTGGCGCCTCGTCGAGGCGGCCGCCGGGCACCGCGAGGAGGACGGCAGCAAGCGGCTGCGCAAGCGGCTCACCTCCCTCGGCAAGGCGATCATCTACGGATCCATCGGCGTCAGCGCGCTGCGGGTCGCCCTGCACGCGGGCTCGTCCTCGAAGGGGCAGGACTCGACGACGGCGAAGCTGATGGACCTGCCGGCCGGCCGGTGGATCGTCGGCCTCGTCGGCGTCGCGATCATCGGCTACGGGCTCAACCTCGCCCGGCGCGCGTGGACCGAGAAGTTCCGCGAGCACCTGACCGCCGAGGGTGCGAGCGGTGACGCCGGCCGGGCCTACATCTGGTTCGGCAAGGCCGGCTACATGGCCAAGGGCGTCGCCTTCCTCGTGGTGGGCGGGCTGTTCGTCTACGCCGCGTACACCCACGAGGCCAAGAAGTCCGGCGGCCTCGACCAGGCCCTGCACAAGGTGCTCCAGCAGCCGTTCGGACAGGTGCTCCTGGTGGTGCTCGCGCTCGGCATCGCCTGCTACGGGCTGTTCTGCTTCGCCCGCGCCAAGCACCTGTCCCGCTGACCGTGGGGGACACCACCGACGTCGACGTCGTCGTGCTCGGGCTCGGACCGGGCGGCAAGGTCGCCGCGCGGCGGCTCGCCGAGACCGGCCTGCGCGTCGTCGGCGTCGAGAAGAACCTCGTCGGCGGCGAGTGCCCCTTCTTCGGCTGCACCCCGTCCAAGCTGATGATCCGGGCCGCCGACGTGCTCGGCGAGGCCCGGCGGGTGGACGCGTTCGCCGGCCATGCCGACGTGCGCCCCGACTGGGCGCCGGTCGCCGCACGCATCCGCAGGGTCACCGCGGACTGGTCGGACGCCTCCCAGGTCGACGACCTCACCGCCTCCGGTGTCGAGGTGGTGCACGGCACGGGCCGCCTGGTCGGCCCCGGCCGGGTCGCGGTCGAGAGCCACGGCGCCACCACCGAGTACGTCGCGGCGCGCGGCGTCGTGCTCGGCACCGGCACCGACCCCGCGGAGCTGCCGATCCCCGGCCTGGCCGGCACGCCGTACTGGACGAACCGCGAGGTCGTGCGCGTCACCGAGCTCCCATCCAGCCTGGTCGTGGTCGGCGGCGGGCCGATCGGGGCCGAGCTGGCCCAGGTCTTCCAGCGGTTCGGGGTGGCCGTGACGCTCGTCGAGGCGGCGGACCGGCTGCTGGGGGCCGAGGAGCCGGAGGCCGCGGAGGTGGTGCTCCGGGCGCTCCGGGGCGATGGGGTCGACGTCCGGACCGGCGTCGACATCACCGGGGTGGCCCACGACTCCGACGGCTTCGCCGTCACGCTCGGCGACGAGACCGTGCGGGCCGAGCGGCTGCTCGTCGCGGCCGGCCGCAGCCCCAACCTCGCCGGCATCGGGCTGCCCAGCGTGGGGCTCGACGACGACGCCGACCGGATCCGGACCGACGAGCGGATGCGGGCCGCCGAGCGGCTCTGGGCGATCGGCGACATCACCGGCGAGGGTGCGTACACGCACGTCGCGACCTACCAGGCCGCGGTCGCGGTCCGCGACCTGCTCGGCGAGGACGGCCCGTGGGCCGACTACCGGGCCGTCTCGCGGGTGACGTTCACCGAGCCCGAGGTCGGTGCCGTCGGGCTCACCGAGCGGCAGGCCCGAGACGCCGGGCTCCAGGTGCGCACCGGCACGTCCGACGTCGGCTCCTCCAGCCGGGGGTGGATCCACGAGACCGACGGCGTCGTGAAGGTGGTCGCGGACGCCGACCGGGGGATCCTGGTCGGCGCCACGGTGGCCAGTCCCTACGGAGGCGAGGTCGTCGGGCTGCTCTCGACGGCCGTGCACGCCGAGGTGCCGGTCGCGACGCTGCGCGGCATGCACTTCGCCTTCCCGACGCTGCACAGCGCGATCGAGACCGCGCTCACCGATCTGGACCTCTGACCGGATCTGGTTTGACGGGACGCCGCACGGGCAATGCTCCCGTCGGGCCATGTCCTGGCCGCGTCCCCCCACGCGCTGACATAGGCTCCCCGAACGCCGACCGACCAGTCACGAAGGAACCCGCATGACTCAGGACCAGTCACCGCAGGACCCGTCGAACGCCGGCGCCCGTCCCGACCACGACCTGTCGGACACCAGCGACCGGCTCTACACGCCGGAGGAGCTCAATGCCTACGCCGCGAGCCAGCTGGCCGCGAACCCGCCGCCCCGGCCTCCGAGCGGCCCGCCGCCGGTCGGGCCGCCGCAGCGCACCGTGTACGGCGACCCCCTCACCGACCCGCTGCCGGGCCAGACGAGCCAGCCGCCGCCCCAGGCGCCCAGCTGGACGCCGCCGCCCAGCCAGCCGCCGGCCCGCCCCAGCGGTGGGACCCGGGAGGTGCCGATCCAGGGCGGGACCTACCAGCCCCAGCAGCCGGCGTACCAGCCGCCGGCGGCCCCGCCGCGGCCTCCGAAGCCGAGCGGATGATCGTCGAGAAGGTCTACGCCCAGGCTGAGCTGCAGAAAGCCCTGACCCTC
>JAOPXF010000489.1 GCA_025965295.1 Nocardioides sp. | reverse complement strand
GCCGCCTTAGCTCAGTCGGTAGAGCGTCTCACTCGTAATGAGAAGGTCGTCAGTTCGATTCTGACAGGCGGCTCCACGTCCCGAGCCCGAGCCCGGGCCCTCCCTCACGGAGGGGCTCGGGCTCCTGCCTTTTCCGGCCGGTCGACGTTGAGACGACGTTCACAGATGTCAACGCGCTGGTCGGTCGTGTGGTCCGCCGACGCCGGGCAGCGGCGTGGCTCTTCCCTCAGCAGGAGGCAGCAGCGCCGGCAGGTCAGCGCAGCCTGGTGGGCCAGCTCGCCTCGATCCGGCGCTTGCCCTCGGCCAGCAGCTCCAGCGTCCGGGTCTGGAGGGCGTCGTCGAGCCGGAAGATCGGGATCGAGAAGCTGATGGCGTCCAGGCTCGGCGAGGCCGTGTCGAGGGCGACGGCGAAGCAGCGGATGCCGTCGGCGTTCTCCTCGTTGTCGAGGGCGTAACCCTGCTGGCGCACCAGCGCCAGCTCCGCGAGCAGCTCCTCGCGACCCACGATCGTCCGGGCCGTCAGTGGGGCGAGCGGCCACTCCAGGAGCGCGCAGACCTCCTCGTCCGTGCGCCGGGCCAGCAGGACCTTGCCCAGGGCCGTCGCGTGCGCCGGCAGCCGGCGCCCGATGGCCGAGAAGAGGCGGAGGGCGTGGGCCGACTCGCGCTTGGCCAGGTAGATGACGTCGGTGGCGTCGAGGCGCCCCAGATGGACGGCCTCGCGCCCGCTCTCCGCGGAGAGCCAGTCCAGGACCGGCTGGACGCGCGCGACCACGTCGTCGGACTCCACGAAGGACGCCCCGACGAGCAGCGCGCGCAGGCCCAGGCCGAAGCGCAGCCCGGTCTCGTCGACGTCCACCCACCCCCGCTGCACCAGGGTCTTGAGGATCCCGTGCAGGCTGCTCTTCGGGATCTGCAGGTCGCGGGCCAGCTCCGCGAGGGAGACCCGTCGGTCCCCGCTCGCCAACGCCTCCAGGACCTGCAGGGTCCTGTCCGCCGACTTCACGGGGCTGTACAGCCCCTCGTCGGCCCGGTCCACGTCGGCCATGCCCCGCCCCCTTCGTCCTCGCCCGTGGAGGTCTCCAGGGTCGCCCACGGTTCAGCGGATGCTAGCTCCTTGACAGCCGCGTGCGATAACCATAGCGTTCAGAACAGCGTTTGACGTTCATCACCTTGAACACAAATCGCAACGGTTCCGCCCGACCACAGTCACCGCGGACCTCCGAAGAATCCCATCCGTGGTCGTCGGATCGCCCGTGCGGTCCCGGCTGAGTCTGTGGAGAACCCGATGAAGCGCAGTGCGAACCCTGCCCCGACCCCCGCCGAGGGCGGCCGGGCCGTGACCACCGCCACCGAGCCGGTCAGCAGTCCCGCGAGGAAGCGGCCACGACTGAGCAGGCGCTACCTGCTGCGGCGGCTGGCGGACGTGGTCGTGACCCTCTTCGGCGTCGCCGTGTCGGCCTTCGTCCTGCTGCGGCTCCTCCCGGGGGACGAGGTGACCGGGCGCCTCGGCGTCGAGGCGGGCAACCTGACTCCCGCGCAGCTGGAGTCGGTCCGCGCCTACTACGGCCTGGACCAGCCTCTCCCGATGCAGTTCCTGTCCTGGATGGGCAGTGTGTTCCAGGGCAACTTCGGGGTGTCGGTCACGACGGGCGAGCCCGTGTCGACCCTCCTCGCGAACGCACTCCCGGTCACCGTCGAGCTGGCACTGCTCTCCACGCTGATCGGGGTCGGTCTCGGGGTGCCGCTCGGCGTCCTCGCGGCCGCCAAGAGCAACGGCCCCGGTGACGCGGCCGCGCAGACGTTCAGCCTGCTGGGCCTCGGCATCCCGAACTTCGTCCTCGCGTCCGGGATCATCGCGTTCCTCTCGGCCCAGTTCGGCTACTTCCCGAGCGCGGCCGAGTACGTCGGGATCACCGACTCGCCGCTCGTCAACCTGCAGCAGCAGATGTACCCGGCCCTCGTGCTGGGCTTCGCGCTGGCGGCCACCGTCATGCGGACCACCCGCTCCGCCTTCCTGGAGCAGTCGGCGCAGGACTTCGTCCGCACGGCTCGGGGCAAGGGCCTGTCCAACAGCCGGGTCCGCTGGCGCCACGTCCTCCACAACGCGTCGATCCCGATCGTGACGATCACCGGCATCCAGCTCGGCTACCTGCTGGGCGGCACGATCGTCGTGGAGCAGGTCTTCGGCCTGCCGGGGCTCGGCCGGCTCGTGCTCACCGGCATCCAGCAGCGTGAGTACGCCGTCGTCCAGAGCGTCGTGCTGGTCATCGCCGCGATGTTCGTGCTCGTGAACCTCTGCGTCGACCTGCTCTACGCGCGCATCGACCCGCGGGTGCAGCTGTCATGACCGCCGCCGTGATCGAGGAGACCCCCCTCCCCTCCGGGACGTCGCGTCGCTGGGTGCAGCGGCTCTGGAAGAACCGCAACGGCAAGACCGGCCTGGTCGTGCTGTTCGTGCTCGTCGTCGCCGCGCTCGCCGCGGCGTTCGGCCTCCTGCCGTACGACCCGCTCGAGGCCCACCAGAAGGACGCCCTGACCGGGCCGTCCGCCGAGTACCTCTTCGGCACCGACCAGTTCGGCCGGGACGTGCTGTCGCGCCTGGCCACAGGAGTGCTCGCGTCGCTGCGGATCGCCCTGCTCTCCGTCCTCATGGCCACGCTCGTCGGTGGCCTCGCCGGAGTGGCCGCCGGGTTCTTCGGCGGCTGGGTCGACCGGGTGGCGGGCCGGCTCGCCGACGTGGTCTTCGCCTTCCCGGCGATCCTGCTGGCACTCGCGATCATCACCGCGCTCGGCCGCGGCTGGCTGATCACCTCGGTGGCCATCGCCGTCGTCTACACGCCGATCTTCTTCCGCGTGGCCCGCGGGCCGGTGCTGTCGGTGCGCGAGGCGGACTTCGTCAAGGCCGGCCGGGTGCTGGGCTACGGCTCGCTTCGGCTGCTGCTGAAGCACGTCCTGCCGAACGTCGCGGCACCGATCATCATCCAGATCGCGCTCGCCCTCTCCTGGGCCATCCTCACCGAGTCCACCCTGAGCTTCCTCGGACTCGGCACCCAGCCGCCCGACCCGTCGCTGGGCCTCATGGTCAACGAGGGTCGCACCCTGTTCACCCAGGCCTGGTGGCTGCTCGTCATGCCCTCATCCGCCATCGTGCTCGCCGTCGTGGGACTCAACCTCCTCGGCGACGGAGTGCGCGACGTGCTCGACCCGAGAAGAAGAGGATGAGCCAGGTGAACGAACCTGTCCTGTCGGTGCGCGACCTGCGCACGGTCATTCACACCGCGACCGGTGACGCGGAGGTCGTCAAGGGCGTCTCGTTCGACGTCGCCCGCGGCGAGACCCTGGCCCTGGTCGGCGAGTCCGGCTGCGGCAAGTCCACCACCGTGCTGTCGGTGATGGACCTGCACCCGCGGCCCACCGTCGAGATCACGGGCGGCCAGGTCGTCTTCGAGGGCGTCGACCTCGTGAAGGCGACCGAGCAGCAGCGCCGTTCGGTCCGCGGGGCCGGCATGGCGATGGTCTACCAGGACCCGATGACGTCGCTGAACCCGCTGATGCGCGTGGGTGACCAGATCGGCGAGGTCGTCCTCGCGCACGGAGGCAGCGCCGAGGAGGCGCGTCGCCGCGTCGGCGAGGTGCTCGAGCAGGTCGGCATCGCCGACCCGGGACGTGCGGCGCGTGCCTACCCGCACGAGTTCTCCGGAGGCATGCGCCAGCGCGTCGTCATCGCGATGGCGCTGGCGATGCGGCCTCGGTTGCTGATCGCGGACGAGCCGACCACCGCCCTGGACGTCACCATCCAGCAGCAGATCATCGCACTGGTCCGTCAGCTGCAGGCCGACAACGGGATGGCCGTCATCTGGATCACCCACGACCTCGGCGTGGTGGCCCGGGTCGCCGACCGGATCGCGATCATGTACTCCGGCCACATCGTCGAGGAGGGCCCCAGCCGGCGGGTCTTCAGCCGGCCGGAGCACCCCTACACCGACGGGCTGATCGCCTCGATCCCGCGGCCCACCGGCTCCGAGCGGCCGCCGTTGCGCCTGATCCCCGGCTCGCCACCGGACCCGTCGCACGTGTTCGCCGGATGCCCGTTCGTGCCCCGATGCCCCCAGGCGGTGGACCTCTGCAGCGAGCAGCTGCCGCCCATCACCGAGCGCGGCAGCAGCAGCGCCCGGTGCTGGGTCCCGCCCGAGAAGTGGACGGCACCCCGCAGCGGCGGCGTCTCCCAGCAGGTGGCCCAGTGAGCACGATCCTGAAGGTCGACGACCTCACCAAGGACTACCCCGTCCGGGGCAGCGACCGCGTCGTGCACGCGGTCAAGGGAGTCTCGTTCGAGCTGAAGCGCGGCGAGACGCTCGGCATCGTCGGAGAGTCCGGCTGTGGGAAGTCCACGACCGCCCGCATGCTGGTCCGCCTCGAGGAGGCAACGGGCGGGCGCATCCTGCTGGGCGACCAGGACATCACGGCCGCCTCCCGGCGCGAGCTCCGCGACGTCCGCCGCCGCATCCAGATGGTCTTCCAGGACCCGTACGCCTCGCTGAACCCGCGGCAGCCCGTGGGCCGGATGCTCGACGAGGTCCTGAAGGTGCACCGCCTGGCCGAGGGTGCGCAGGGCCGTCAGGAGCGGGTCCGCGAGCTGCTCTCGATGGTGGGCCTGCCCGCCACCTACGCGTCCCGCTACCCGCACGAGATGTCCGGCGGGCAGCGGCAGCGGATCGGCATCGCCCGAGCCCTGGCGGTCGAACCCGAGATCCTGATCCTCGACGAGCCGGTCTCGGCCCTCGACGTCTCGGTCCAGGCCGAGGTGATGAACCTGCTCACCGGGCTGCGCGACCGCCTCGGCCTGAGCTACGTCTTCATCTCGCACGATCTCGGGATGGTGCGCCACATCAGCGACCGGATCGCGGTCATGTACCTCGGTCGCATCGTCGAGTGGGGCCCGTGGCAGACGGTCTCGGACGAGCCACTCCACCCGTACACGCAGGCGCTCCAGGCCGCCGTACCCATCGCCGACCCCGACGCCGAGGCGCACCGAGAGGTCGCGCCGCTGCGCGGCGAGATCCCCGACCCGGCCAACCCGCCGCTGGGCTGTGACTTCAGCCCGCGGTGCCCGCTGGTCCAGCCGGTCTGCCGCGAGACCGAGCCGGAGCTGCTCGAGCTCCTGCCCCGTCACCTCGCTGCCTGCCACGTGGCGGCAGGGCGCCGGACGGAGCGCGTCAGCAGCTGATCCCACCGGACCATCCACCGCACGACCCACCCGACTCACCGGGCACCCGCCCGGTTCCGTCAGCACACGACCGAGGAGAACGACATGACCACCGGCAAGGACGAGCTGGCCCCCTGGGACGGCGCAGCCCGCAGCCCCCACGGCGAGGAGTACGCGCCGAAGGAGCCGATCGCGCCGCGTGAGCCGGGGACTTTCAGCGCCGTGGCCTTCGACCTCGACGGCACCCTGGTCGACACGCTGCCCGCGATGGAGGCCGGCTTCAACGAGATGCTCTCGCCCCTCGTCGGTCGGTCCATCAGCCGTGAGGAGATCGTCAGCCGGCTCGGGCCGAGCCTGGTCGACATCATGCGGATCTACGACCCGGAGACCCCGGAGCAGCGCGCGGCGACCTACCTCGAGCGCTCGATCCAGCTGCACCTCGACCACGCGCGGCTCTACCCCGGGATCCGTGAGCTCCTGGAGGAGCTCCGGAACCGCGGCTACCGGATGGCCGTCGTCACGTCCAAGCGGCGCAAGACCGCGATCCCGACCCTCGAGGCCCTGGGCATCGCTGACTTCTTCGTCACCGTGGTGGCCGAGGACGACGTCACCCGGATGAAGCCGGACCCCGAGCCCGTCGAGATGACCGCGGCGGCACTGGGCGTGGACCCCAGCGATCTCCTGGTGGTCGGCGACAACCCCACCGACATGTACGCCGCGCACGCGGCGGGCTCGGCGGCCGCCGCCGCCGCGTGGGGCTACTACGGCGACGAGTCGGGCAAGTACGCGCACTGGGTGCTGCGGCACCCGGCGGACGTCCTCGACTACCTCGAGGTCGTCGGCACCCATGACACCAACGGCAACAGCCCCCTCTGAGCGGAAGTGGAGAACATCGTGAGTGAAGCAGTCCAGAGCGACGAGATCCTGGTCGTCGGCCTCATGTCCGGCACGTCGACGGACGGGGTCGACGCGGCCCTGGTCGGCATCAGGGGCGACTGGTCCGACCCCCAGATCGAGCTGAAGCACTGGCTGACCGAGGAGTACGACACGGAGACGCGCAACCGTCTCCTGTCCATGTACCCGCCGAACCTGATCGCGATCGAGGACCTGAGCCGGCTCAACGTCGACCTGGGCGAGATCTATGCGGCAGCCGTGCTGCGGCTCCTCGGCGAGGCCGGTGTCGAACCGAGCCAGGTGCTGGGGATCGGGTCGCGCGGCGTCACCATCGGTCACTTCCCGCCCGCTGCGGGCCGGTCCGACGGGCACCGCATCGAGATCTCGGAGGCATCCGTCATCGCGGAGCGCACCGGTATCTCGGTGTGCTCCGACTCCGGCATGCGGGACATGGCCGCCGGCGGGCACGGGGTGCTCGCCTCCACCGTCTACACCGACTGGCTGCTCTTCCACGACGACGAGCACAACTACGCCGTACAGAACATCGGCGGCATCAGCAATGTGGCCCACGTGCGGGCCGGGGTGCCGGTCGAGGAAGTCATGTCGTTCGACACCGGGCCCGGGAACGTCTTCATGGACTTCGCCGCCTTCGAGGCGAGCGACGGCGCCCAGACCTATGACAAGGACGGTCTCCTGGCCCGCCAGGGCACCGTGAGCCAGACCCTCGTCGACGAGCTGCTCGAGCACCCGTTCTTCGACATCGTCCCCCCCAAGTCGACCGGGCGTGAGCTCTTCGGCGTCGACATGTGGAACGAGATCAAGAAGCGGGGCGCGGAGCTCGGCCTGAACAAGTTCGACCTGGTCGCCACGGTGACGGCCTTCACGGCCCAGGCGATCAAGAAGTCCTACGACAGCTATGTCTTCCCGGCGGGTCCGGTCGACACCATCGTCCTCGACGGTGGCGGTGCCTACAACCCGGTCCTCGTCGAGATGCTCTCCGAGCAGATGGCCCCGCGTCGCGTCATGCTCCACGACGAGCAGGGCGTTCCCGCCGCTGTCCGCGAGGCGTTCGCCTGGGCGGTCGTGGCGGCCCGCAACTTCCAGGGCCTGCCCACGGGTCTGCCGCACGTGTCCGGCGCCCGCCGGTCCGTGGTGTTCGGCAAGTTCTCCCCGGGTGCGTTCAACTGGGACGGCATCCCCTTCGCCGGGGCGAAGCCGTAGTGGGGCACACCCTCGGTCACGTCCTCGTCACCGGTGCCGCCGGGCAGCTGGGGAGCAGCGTGGTCAGAAGACTCAGGCAGCGCGGCGTGGGTGTGACCGCGCTCGTGCTCGAGCCCGCCGACGGCCTCGACGTCGACCGCGTGGTCGTCGGCGACGCCGGCGACCCGGAGGTCGCTCGGGACGCGGTGCAGGGAGCGGACGCCATCGTCCACCTCGCCGCGATCCGCTCGCCTCGGCTCGCCACGCCGGAGGAGGTCTTCTGCGGCAACACCGCGGCCACCTTCACGATCCTCGAGCAGGGTGCTCAGGCCGGTGTGCGGCGGGCCGTCCTGGCCAGCAGCTACTCGGTCACCGGGCTCCCCTTCTCGCCCGGTCTCCGCCACCCGGCGTACGTGCCCCTCGACCAGCACGTCCCCCTGCAGGTGGAGGATCCCTACGCCCTGTCCAAGCAGGTGGACGAGCTGAGCGCCGCGCTGATGTGGTGGACGCACGGCATGACCGTGACCTGCCTGCGCTACCCCTACCTCGGGACCGCCGGGGCGGGGTTGCGTGAACGGCTCGAGCGCAACACCGAGGACCCGTCGGTCGGTGCCCGCGAGCTGTGGACCTACCTGGACGTCGAGGATGCCGCCCGGGCCACGGAGCTGGCGCTCACGGAGCCTCCGGAGGGCACGCACGTCGTCCCCCTGGCGGCACCCACGACGATCGCGCCGTACCCCACCGAGCAGCTGCTCGACGCCTACCACCCGAACGTCCCCCGGCGCCGTCCCCTCCCGGGACGCACGGTGCCGGTGGACCTGAGCCACGCCCGGCAGCTGCTGGGCTTCACCCCGGAGAACGTGATGACCTGCGACGAGCGCGACCTGGACGTCGTGGGAGGTGGCGCGTGACCGACCTGGCGCGACTGCCCGACAGCGACTCCACCCCCGCCCCCCAGCCCGACGGGCCCCTGGCGACGATCGGGACCCAGCGCCTGTTGCCGGTGATCGTCCTGCACGACGCCGCCGACGCGCTGCCGTTGGTCCGTGCGCTCAAGCGCGCCGGGTCCACGTGCGCCGAGGTGACCTTCCGGACCCCGGCGGCCGCCGAGGCGGTCCGCGCGATCGCCCAGGACTCCGACATCACCCTCGGAGCCGGCACCGTCCTCACGGTCGACCAGGTCGACCTCGCGGTCGGCGCCGGGGCCCAGTACGTCGTCACCCCGGGCTTCAGCCCGCACGTGGTCCGGGCCTGCCAGGAGCGCGGCGTGCCCGTTGTCCCCGGCGTCGCGACGGCCACCGAGCTGCAGATGGCCCTGGACGCCGGCCTCGAGCTGGTCAAGTTCTTCCCCGCCGGGACGGCCGGGGGAGCGGCACACCTGAAGGCCCTGAGCGCGCCGTTCCCGATGGTCCGCTTCATCCCCACCGGCGGCATCTCCGCCACCAACGTCGTCGACTACCTGGCGCACCCCGCGGTCTTCGCGGTCGGGGGGAGCTGGATGGTCTCGCCCGCGCTCGTGGCGGCACAGGACTTCGACGAGATCACCCGGCGCACCGCCGAGGCGCTGTCCATCATCCGGTCCGCGGGCGACCGGGACCCTTCCGAGACGAGGAGCACCCGGTGAGCCCGGTGGAGCTGCGACCCAGGGCAGAGTGCGGCTACGACCAGGTGTCGCTGGGCGAGGTCATGTTGCGCCTGGACCCCGGCGAGCTGCGCGTCAGATCCGCGCGGACCTTCACCCCGTGGGCCGGCGGCGGCGAGTACAACGTCGCCCGCGGGCTGAGCCGCTGCTTCGGCCAGCGCACGGCCGTGGTCACGGCGCTCGCCGACAACGAGGTCGGCCACCTCATCGAGGACGGGATCCTCCAGGGCGGGGTGGACACACAGTTCATCTCGTGGCTGCCGTACGACGGCATCGGCCGCGGAGCCCGCAACGGCCTGAACTTCACCGAGCGCGGCTTCGGCGTGCGCGGCGCGCTCGGGGTGTCCGACCGCGGGCACACCGCCGCCAGCATGCTGCGGGCGGGAGAGGTGGACTGGGAGGACCTGTTCGGCCGGATCGGCGTGCGCTGGTTCCACACCGGCGGCATCTACGCCGGGCTCTCCGAGACGACCGCGGAGGTGATCGAGGAGGCGATGCTCTGCGCCCGCAGGCACGGCACCGTCGTCTCGTTCGACCTGAACTACCGGCCCAGCCTGTGGAAGGCGTTCGGTGGGCAGGAGAAGGCGCAGGCGGTCAACCGCCGACTGGCGCGCCACGTCGACGTCATGGTGGGCAACGAGGAGGACTTCACGGCCAGCCTCGGCTTCGTCGTACCCGGTGGTGACGAGGGGCTCTCGTCGCTCGACGTATCCGGCTACACCGCCATGATCGAGGAGGCGGTGAGGGAGTATCCGAACTTCAAGGTCGTGGGTACGACGCTGCGCACGGTCAGGTCCGCCTCGGTCAACGACTGGGGCGCGATCGTCTGGGCGGACGGGACCTTCCACGAGACCGTGCACCGGCCCGGGCTCGAGATCCTCGATCGTGTCGGTGGTGGCGACAGCTTCATGTCCGGACTGATCTACGGTCTCCTCGACGGCCGCGACGTGGCCCAGGCCGCCGAGCTGGGCGCCGCGCACGGCGCCCTCGCCATGACCACGCCGGGTGACGTCTCGATGGCGGCCCTGGCCGACGTCGAGAACCTCGCCCGAGGTGCCTCTGCCCGGGTGCAGCGATGACCAGGGCGCGCCGGTGACCCGCTTCCTCGAGGCGGAGCTGCTGCAGCGGACCGCGGCGGAGGTAGGGGAGGGCCCGGTCTGGGACGACGCCCTGGACGCGCTGGTCTGGGTGGACATCCCGCTCGGCTCGGTCCACGTGTCGTCCGCGTCGGGCGAGCTCCAGCGGACCTACGAGGTGGGCCGGCCGGTCGGTGCCGCCCTCCCGGCAGAGGAGGGCGGCTGGCTGCTGGCCGACGCGCGGGGGTTCACGGCGCTCGCCACGGACGGGACGACCACCCCGGTCCTCGAGCACCTGGCCGAGGCCGACGGCCTGCGGTCCAACGACGCCGCCTGTGACCCCGCCGGCCGGGCCTGGGCCGGCTCCATGGCCCTGGACCAGACGCCGGGGGCCGGCACGCTGTACCGCCTCGACGCGGGTCCCACCGCCACCGCGGTGCTCACCGGCCTGACCGTCTCCAACGGCCTCGGTTGGAGTCCGGACGGTCGCACGATGTGGTTCACCGACTCGCCGACGCGTCGGGTCACGGCGTTCGACTACGACGTCGAGACCGGTCTCACGGGACCGGTCCGGTGCGTCATCGACGTGAGCGCCCACCCGGGTGTCCCCGACGGCCTCTGCGTCGACGACGAGGGGTGCGTCTGGGTTGCCTACTGGGGCGGGGGCGTGGTGCACCGCTACCTCCCGGACGGCCGGCTGGACACCGTCGTACGCGTCCCGGCCGGGCAGGTCACCAGCTGCGCCTTCGGCGGCGCGGACCTGTCCACCCTGTTCCTCACCTCGGCCCGCCGACGGCTGTCGGAGGGGGAGCTGCGGAGCCAACCCCTGGCCGGGTCCCTCTTCGCCCTGACGCCGGGAGTGACGGGGCCGCCGGCGACCCGCTGGAAGCGCCCCGCTCCCGCTTGAACCGCACCGGCGTCGCGTGACGGCACCGAACGAAACCTAGGAAAGGAATGGACCCATGTCCGCATCCGGGACGACAGGCGTGGAGCCGGTGATGGCTGCCCCATGGGCGCCCACCGATCCCTCGTCCGCGCTCAAGATCACGAACGTCAGGACGATCTGCACGGCTCCCGACGGTGTCCGGCTCGTCGTGGTCAAGGTCGAGACGAACGAGCCCGGCCTGTACGGCCTGGGCTGCGCCACCTTCACCCAGCGCCCGATGACCGTGGTCTCCGCGATCGAGGAGTACCTCAAGCCCTTCCTCGTCGGGCGCGACCCGAACGACATCGAGGACATCTGGCAGGCCAGCCACCTCAGCTCCTACTGGCGCAGCGGGCCGGTGCTCAACAACGCTCTCTCCGGGGTGGACATGGCCCTGTGGGACATCAAGGGCAAGCGGGCCGGGGTGCCGGTCTACCAGCTGTTCGGTGGCCGCACCCGCAAGGCTGCGGACGTCTACGTCCACGCCAACGGCCGTGACGTGCACGACCTGGAGGACCGGGTCCGCGAGGTCACGGAGGCCGGCTTCCGGCACGTCCGCGTCCAGATGGAGGTCCCGGGCATGGCGACGTACGGCGCCTACGGGTCCCAGATCGCGCCGCCGCCGGGCCAGCCCGTGCAGAGCGGCCGGCTCGCGATCGAGCAGAAGGCGTGGGAGCCCCGGCCCTACTGCCGGCAGACGCCCGCCATGTTCGAGCACCTGCGGAGCACCCTCGGCGAGGAGGTCGAGCTGCTGCACGACGTCCACGAACGGGTCCCCCCGATGATGGCGATCCAGCTCGCCAAGGACCTCGAGCCGTACAAGCTCTTCTTCCTCGAGGACCTCTTCTCGCCCGAGGACGTGGACTACCTGCGGATCCTGCGCGCCCAGTCGAGCATCCCGGTGGCGATCGGCGAGCTCTTCGTCAACCAGCACGAGTACGTCCCGCTCGTCCGCGACCGGCTCCTGGACTTCATGCGGGTCCACGTGTCGGACATCGGCGGGCTGACCCCCGCCCGCAAGCTCGCGACCCTCTGCGAGTTCTTCGGCGTCCGGACGGCGTGGCACGGCCCCAACGACACCTCGCCGGTGGGCCACGCCGCCCAGCTCCAGCTGGACCTGAGCGTCTCCAACTTCGGCATCCAGGAGGTCATGCACATCCCGGACCGGACCCGTGAGGTGTTCCCCGGGACCCCGGAGGTCCGTGACGGCGCGATGTGGTCGAACGAGGCTCCCGGCCTCGGCATCGACATCGACGAGGAGCTCGCCGCGAAGTACCCGTTCCCCGAGCATCCCTTCAACGGTGCGTGGCCGGAGATCCGCCGTACCGACGGCACGGTCATCCGGCCCTGACGCCCCAGGTGGCACCGGCCGCGGCCGGTGCCACCCGGCCCGGCCGGCCGGGGACTGGACACCCGTTGACAGGTAACACGCCGGAAACTATCTTCTGACCGTTCAGTCTTATGTTTGATGTTCAGATACATGAACACCCGGTGGGAACCGCCCGCGACAGCCCGTCGTCTCCCATCGTCGTCAGGGCATCGTCCCGGCCGCCGCGTGCGGCGCCGGTTTCAGCATGGAGGACCAGTGACACGTAGAGGTCGGGCGATCGCATCGCTCACGGTGGTGGCGTTGGCCCTGGTGACGGCGTGCGCGCCGGCGTCCAAGGACGACCAGGGCGGCGAGGGCTCCGGGTCGCAGCGACTCGTGATCGCCCGCGGTGGCGACATCGACAAGCTCGATCCGCACACGGCGACCGCGCAGCAGACGGTGCAGACGCTCGAGCTCGTGTACGACTCGCTGACCGAGGTCGACGAGAACCTCGAGGTCGTCCCGGGTCTTGCGTCCGAGTGGGAGTACGACGAGGCCGGCACGCAGCTGACCATGACCCTGCGCGACGGCGTGACGTTCCACGACGGCAGCACCTTCGACTCCGCGGACGCGAAGGCGTCCCTCGAGCGCGTGCTCGCCGAGGAGACCGGCGGCGTGGCGCGCTCCAACGTCGCCTCGATCAGCGAGATCGAGACGCCGGACCCGCTCACGCTGGTGCTCAAGCTCTCCGAGCCGAACGGCACGCTCCCGGCGGCGTTCGCCGACGTCAACGTCGCCATGCTCTCCGAGGAGGACATCGCGGCAGACACCATCACCCAGAAGCCCAACGGCACCGGCCCCTTCACGTTCGGCAAGTGGACGCAGGGCCAGTCCGTGACCCTCGACGCGAACGAGGACTACTGGAACGGTGCCCCGAAGATCGCCGGCATCGACATGCGCGTTCTCGGCGACCAGAACTCCATCCTTGCCGGGATGCGAGCGGACCAGTTCGACATGGGGATCGTCACCGACCCCGCCGTGGCGGACCAGGCCGAGGAGCCGCTGAAGCTGGACAAGGTGTCCGCGCTGGGCTACTGGCCGTTCATGATGAACACCGCCTACGGCCCGCTCCAGGACGAGAGGGTGCGCCAGGCGATCTCCTGCGCCATCGACCGTGACGAGGTCATCGACGCCGCTGTCTTCGGCCAGGGTGTCGAGACCGGACCGTTCACCCTGCCCGCCTTCGAGCGCGACGCGTTCGACGGCCTCCCCTGCGCCGACGGCCCGGACCCCGAGCTGTCGCGCCAGCTGCTCGACGAGGCCGGCGTGGACAACCTGAAGCTGGAGACCATCGTGCTCACGGGCGAGGACCCCACTCCGGTCAACATCGCCCAGAGCCTCAAGGGCCAGCTCGCCAAGATCGGCGTCGAGCTCCAGCTGGAGAACCTCGAGACGAACGTGTACGTCGAGCGCTGGCTCAAGGGCGACTTCCAGACGTCGATCTCGCCGAACCAGAACAAGATCAACCCGCACCTCACCTACTCCCGCTACTTCGGTGAGAACGCGGCGCTCGCCGCGGCGATGAACTACACCAACCCCGAGGTCGAGCAGCTGATCGTCGAGGGCAAGGAGGCCACGGACGACGCGAGCAGCCAGGCGATCGCCGAGGAGATCTCGCGCGGCCTCGTCAAGGGCGCGCCGATGGCATGGCTCTTCACGCCGTACCTGTTCTGGGTGCTGCAGCCGGGTGTCGAGGGCTTCGTGCCGATGCCGAACGGCTCGCTCCGGTCGCTGAAGCAGGTCTCGATCTCCTAGAGGACGAGCTGAGGGCCCCCGGGGGGCGGCGGCGAAGACGCCACCACCACCCGGGGGTTCCGCACGTCCGGACACTCAGCGGCGGCCGGACCCCCGCCGCGCCCGGCGCGACGTGCCGGGCCGGACCGGGAACGCGACCTAGGATCCGGTCATGGACGAGACTCGGCAGCTCCCTGGCATCCCACTGACGACGACGCCTCCCAGCCGGTTCGGTGGGCGGTTCCCTGTCCGGTTCCGCGGCGACGACCCGGAGCGGGTCCTCGTGGCCGTGGGCGTCGCCCTCGTCGCGACCGTCGCCGTCCTCTCCGCCTTCTACAGCCGGCAGCGGCAGGACCTCGACTGGTCCAACTACACGATGGGACTCCTCGCGACGCTCGGCCTGCTCGGCGTCGCGGCGGTCGGGTGGCTGTACGCACGTGACCGCGACGCGTCCACCGACCTGGTGGCGTGGCCCGGTGCGTTCGGCGCGGTCTCGGCCGGCCTGATGATCGGGGTCGCGCTCGACGACAGCGACGCGACGACGTACGTCGCCGGGCTCGCCGTCGTGGCGCTCTCCGCCGGCGGCTACCTGCTGGTGCGACGCGACGCCTTCGTCACGACCGCGATCGCCGGCCTCTTCGTCACCTACCTGCAGCTGTGCGACGACCTGTTCGACCTCGGCGACGGGGGCGACAACGTCGCGATGGCGATCAGTGCCCTGCTGCTCGTCTTCACCGTCGTCGTCACCGTCGCCGGGTGGTGGCTCCCGTCCCGGGTGCTGAGCGGCGTGCTGGTCGGCATCGTCGCGGTCGTCGGCAACGCCGTGGTCCTCTACGCCCTCGGTGTCGTGGCGACGTTCCAGGCGGCCTTCAGCGGCCTCGAGAACGGCGGGGGCGTCGAGGCGAAGCGCTTCGAGGGCTACGACAACGACGTCTGGGTCATCCTGGTCTTCGCGCTGCTGCTCATCGCCGGCTGGGGGGTCGCGGCGTACCTCACCGGTCACGTCGGGTTTCGCCTGCTGATCGTGGCGATGTCGGTGAGCGTGGTGCCGATCGCCACGCTCGCGCTGGCCGTCCGGCACCCCACCTGGTGGGAGGTCGTGGCCGGCGGGCTCGGTGGGCTGCTCCTGGTCGCGGTCGCGCTCAGTGCCCATGACCGGTCGCGAGCCGGAGCCTCGACGCCGCCGCCGGCGATCTGAGTCAGAGCTCGCGGATCACACCGGGGTCGGAGGGATCGGCGGCCCGCTTGGCCCTGGCCCAGCGGACCAGCAGGAGCGCGCCGAGCAACGCGCACAGCACGGTGACAGCGATACCGCCGACCATGAGCCGGTCATTGCCCCGCTGGTGGGCGAAGCCCGCCACCAGGACACCGACGATGCCCACCACGTCGAGCAGGAAGACGGGGATGAGCGGGCGCGGCATGACGACATCGTGCCACCCGGATCAGCGGGCAGGTCTCACTCGGCGATGTCCCGGGTGAGCAGCACGACCGTGATGAACCGGCGGTAGAGCCGGATCGGGTTGTCGTCGGTCATCGAGGCGACGGTGTCGCCGATGCGCTCGACGCCCGCGACCCAGGTCGCCATCTCGGCAAGGTCGGCGTTGCGGAACGTGACCTCCAGCGTGGCCGGCAGGTCGACGGCCGGTGGGCGTGCGCCGGCCAGCGTGGCGATCGCGGCGGCGGCGCGCTCGCGGATCAGGGCGCGGGCGGCGTGCGGGTGCAGGCTGTCCGCCGCGAACCGGGAGACGGCCGTCTTCACGACCGCCGTGTGGATCCCGGGGCTCACGGCCCTGGCCTCGTCGGCGGTGACGTCGTCGCCGGTCACGAGCACGACCGGGACGCCGTGCCCCAGCGCCACCAGGGCGTTGATGCCGGACTCACCGACGACCGTGCCGTTGAGCCGCACCTCGGCGATCGCCCGCGGGTTGTAGGTGTGCGACAGCGGCGCGGCGGTGCTCATCGAGCCGTGGTAGGACACGTAGAAGACGGCGTCGAAGGAGTCGTCGAGGCCCTGCATCATGTAGAGCGGCTTGTGCCGGCCGGACAGGTAGCGGGCGTTGCCGGCGAGGGCGTCCGGGCGCAGGTTCTGCATCTTCGAGTGGGAGTCGTTGACGAGGAACCCGGTCGCGCCCGCGGACAGCGCGCCCTCGATCGCGGCGTTGACCTCCTCGAGGAGCAGCGTGCGGTAGTAGTCGTAGTCCGGCTGACCCGCCGTGACCTGCGACCAGTCGACGACCCCCGTGGTGCCCTCCATGTCGGAGGAGATGAAGACCTTCACCCGCGCGAGGCTAGCCCCTCGCGGGGAGCGTGCCGAGGACGACGGTCCCGCCCGTCTCCTCGTCGATCGCGACCTCGGCGACCAGGCCCGCGGCGGTCATCAGCCCGGCGGTGCCGGGCGCCTGCCGGTCGCTGGTCTCGATCAGCAGGGTGCCACCGGGACGCAGCCAGTCCGGCGCCCCGGTCGCGACCCGCGCCTGGACGTCGAGCCCCGTCGGGCCGCCGTCGAGCGCCACCCGGTGCTCGTGGTCGCGCGCCTCGGGCGGCATCAGGGCGATCGCGTCGGTGGGGACGTACGGCGCGTTGACGGCCAGCACGTCGACCCGCCCGCGCAAGTGGTCCGGCAGGGCGTCGTACAGGTCACCCTCGAGCACCCGGTCCCGCGGCAGGGTGCGCCGGGCGCAGCGGACGGCGTCGGGGTCGATGTCGGCGGCCCACACCTCGAGGCCGGCGATCCGGGCGCCGAGAGCCGCACCGATCGCGCCGGTGCCGCAGCACAGGTCGACCAGCACCGCGCCCGGCCGGAGCAGGCCGGCCGCGCGCTCGACGAGGAAGGCGGTGCGCTGCCGGGGCACGAAGACGCCGGGCGCCACCGCGACCCGGAGCCCGCAGAACTCGGCGAACCCGACGACGAGCTCGAGCGGGGTCCCGGCCTCGCGGGCGGCGACCATCCGCTCCAGCTCGGCTGGAGAGGTCGCCGTCTGGCGGATCAGGAGGGCCTCGTCCTGGGCGAAGACACACCCGGCGGCGCGCAGCCGGGCGGCGGTCGCATCGGTCGGCATGCGGCTCCTCGGTGGGCTCATGTGTCGGGCGTTCCGGGGCTGGACGATGATGGTCCCATGCCGCCCCTGCCCCAGACGGCCCTCGACCAGATCACCTACGTGGCCGTCGGGTACGCCGGGCTGGTCACCCTCGCCGCGCTCGCCGTCACCGTGCGTCGGGTGCCGCGACCCCAGGTGCTCGACAACGGCGTGTGGATCCTCGAGGTGCTGCTCGCGGTCCGGGCCGTGGCCGGGCTCGGCACGATGCTGAACGGGGACCGGCCGGCCGAGATGTCCGCCCACATCGGCTACCTGGTCGCGTCGGTGTGCGTGCTGCCGATCGCGATGCAGTCGGTGGCCGACGACCGCGGGCCCTGGTCCAGCGGCGTCGTCACGGTCGCCGCGCTCGCGGTGACCGTGGTCGCCGTACGCCTCCAGATGACGCTGCGATGACCGCGTCGAAGCAGAGGCGCAGTGGCGCCCACCAGGTCCTGCTCGCCCTCTACGCTCTCTTCGTGCTCGCGGCCGGTGCGCGCGCGGCCGTCCAGCTGGCCACCGACGCCGGGCGGGCACCTGTCGCCTACGCGCTGTCGGCGGTGGCGGCCGCGACGTATGCCGCCGGCTGGCTCGCCATCCGCCGGGCCTCGGTGGGCCGGACCGGGTTCGCCAGCGTGATGCTGTGGGTCGAGCTCGCCGGCGTCGTCACCGTGGGCACGCTGAGCCTGGTCGAGCGGGACTGGTTCCCGGACGCGTCGGTGTGGTCGGACTACGGCATCGGCTACGGGTTCGTCCCCGCCGTGCTGCCGGTCGCCGGGTTGCTGTGGCTGCGGAGCCAGCGCCCCCCGGTCTGAGGTCCCGGGGGTTGGGGTTTGGTCCCCAACCGCAACACAACAGCCGCCCGGACTGCGGTTCGTGACCAATCGGCGCCCTCGGGACGGTGTGGCTGCCGGGCAATCCGTCCCGGCGCCTCCACCGAATGCAGGGCATGGAGATTCCCGCGCGCGTATCGGAACACCCGTGGACCCCATGATCGTGGCCGCCGTCGTGGCCATCGCAGCCCTGGCCGCCTGGCTGACGGCCGCCACCGAGTCGCCGACGTCCGTCCGGCGCGCCGAGGAGCGCCGGCGTCGGTACGTCGCCCGGCGCCCGGGCGGGGCAAACCTGGGCGACGTCGAGCGTCGCCTCGGCCTGCAGGTCCCCGGCCACCACCTCGACTTCGTGCTCGCGCGGTTCGAACGGCACCGCATCGACGCGCAGACACTGTGGGCCTGGCTGGACCGGTTCGGCGCGCCCGCGCTCGTGCTTGTCCTCGCCGCTGACCACGGCCACGCCGGCCTGCTCCGGCTGCTGCGCACCGGGACCCCGCCCGACCTCGAGGAGCTCGAGGTGCTGGCCCGGCTGAGCACGCCCGAGCTCTTCGCCGGCCACCACGAATTTGGAACGTGTTCTAGATTGCCCGCGTGACCCCGGACGTCTTCGCCCCCGCCACCCTCGGCCCCGTCCAGCTGCGGAACCGGATCGTGAAGGCCGCGACGTTCGAGGGCCGGGCGCCGCACGGCCGGGTGACCGACGAGCTGATCGACTACCACCTGGCGGTCGCCGAGGGCGGGGTCGGGCTGAGCACGGTGGCCTACCTGGCCGTGGCGCCCGAGGGGCGCACGCACCGCGAGCAGATCGTGGTCGGCGAGGACACCCTGCCCGGACTGATGCGGCTCGCGGACGCCGTCCACGCGAGCGGTGCCGCGATCGCGGGGCAGGTCGGTCACGCGGGCCCGGTCGCGAACGGCCGGTCGAACGGCGTCAAGGCGATCAGTGCCAGCCGGATGCCGAGCCCGCTGTCGATGCAGATGATCCGGGCGGCGTCCGAGGCCGACCTGACCCGTGTCACCAGGGCGTACGTCGCCACCGCGCGGACGCTGGTGCGCGCCGGCTTCGACGTGCTCGAGCTGCACATGGCGCACAGCTACCTGATCTCGAGCTTTCTCGCGCCTGGCCTGAACCGGCGTACCGACCAGTGGGGCGGTGCCCTCGGGAACCGAGCCCGGCTGGCCCGCCAGGTGGCGCGAGCGGTGCGCGACGAGGTCGGATCGGACGCCGCGGTGATCGCCAAGGTGAGCCTCGCCGACGGCTTCCGCGGCGGCGTCACGACCGACGAGGGGATCGAGCTCGCCCAGCTGCTCGAGGCCGACGGCACCCTCGACGCCCTGCAGCTGAGCGGGGGCAGCTCGCTGATGAATCCGATGTACCTGTTCCGGGGCGACGTCCCGCTGAAGGAGTTCGCCGCGGCGATGCCGGTCCCGGTGCGCTGGGGGCTGCGGGTCGGGGGCCGGCGCCTTCTCAGGGAGTACCCCTTCCGGGAGGCCTACTTCCTCGACAAGGCGCTGCGCTTCCGCGCGGCCCTGTCGATGCCGCTGATGCTCCTCGGCGGGATCAACCGACGCGACACCATGGAGACCGCCATGGCCCAGGGCTTCGACTTCGTCGCCATGGCCCGCGCGCTACTCCGTGAGCCCGACCTCGTCCACCGCCTCCAGGAGGGCGCCCAGACCATGGGCGTCTGCATCCACTGCAACCAGTGCATGCCCACGATCTACTCCGGCACCCGGTGCCCGGTGATCACCCCGGACTGAGGGCCCGGGACCGTGCGGTTTGGTCCCCAACCGCAAGGAAACAGTCGCCCCGGCTGCGGTTCGTGACCAATCGACGACGCGACCACGCCCCTTCCGCAAACCTAGAACGTGTTCTAGATTGCCGGGCATGGTCTCCGAGAACCGCACGCTCAGGGTCGTCGTCTGGTCCACCGGGACGATCGGTCGGCACGCCATCGCCGGGATCGACGCCCATCCCCACCTGGAGCTGGTCGGCGTGTGGGTGTCCAACCCCGACAAGGACGGCAAGGACGCGGGGATCCTCGCCGGTCTCGGGCGCGAGCTCGGGGTGCTGGCCACCACGGACCGCGACGCCCTCATCGCGCTGCGACCCGACGCGATCCTGCACACCGCGATGGCCGACGACCGCGTCTTCGAGTGCATCGACGACCTCTTCGGGTTCGTCGAGGCGGGGATCAACGTCGTGTCGAGCGGCCCCGTGCTCCTGCAGTGGCCGGAGAAGATCCTGCCGGCGGACCTGCTCGAGCGCCTCGCGGAGGCCGGGCGTACGACGGGCGCGAGCCTGCACGTCAACGGCATCGACCCCGGGTTCGCCAACGACGTGCTCCCGCTGGCCCTGACCAGCCTCTCGCAGCGCATCGACGAGGTGCGGGTGATGGAGATCGCCGACTACTCGACGTACCACCAACCGGTCGTGATGAGAGACATGTTCGGCTTCGGCCGGCCCATGGACTTCAGGGCGCTGCTCTGGGAGCCCGGCATCCTCACCATGGCGTGGGGGAGCGTCGTGCGGCAGATCGCGGCCGGCCTCGGCATCGCCCTGGACGAGCCGCTGACCGAGGAGGTCGAACGGCGCGCCGCGGAGGTGGACACGCCGAGTGTCTCCGGCGACATCGCCGCCGGCACGATGGGCGCGGTGCGCTTCCAGCTGATCGGCAAGGTCGACGGGGTGCCGCGTGTGGTGCTCGACCACGTCACGCGCACCGCGGAGGACCAGGCACCCGACTGGCCGACCCCGGCCGAGGGGGGCGGCGGCTACCGCGTGGTCGTCACCGGCGAGCCGATGATGCAGCTCGACCTCACCCACCACGGCGAGCACGGCGACCACAACGTCTCGGGCATGATCACCACCGCCCAGCGCCTGGTCAACGCGCTGCCGCACGTGGTCGCCGCCGAGGGTGGCCTGGTCACCGCGCTCGACCTGCCGCTCGTCACCGGCCGTGGACTGGTCTCGACAACCGGGAGGGCGTCGTGAACATCCTCGACCGCTTCGCCGTCACCGACCAGGTCGCCGTCGTCACCGGTGCCGGCCGCGGCATCGGCGCGGCCACCGCGGTCGCGTTCGCCCAGGCAGGCGCCGACGTGCTCATCTCCGCGCGCACCGCCTCCCAGCTCGAGCAGGTCGCCGATCAGATCCGCGCGACCGGACGCCGCGCCCTGGTGGTCCCGGCGAACCTCAGCGACCTGGACGCGGTCGCCGGCCTCGCGCGGGCGGCGTACGACGAGTTCGGCCGGCTGGACACGGTCGTGAACAACGTCGGGGGCACGATCCCCAACGCCTTCCTGGACACCGACTCGGCCTACCTCGAGGAGGCGTTCCACTTCAACGTCACCACCGCGCACGCGCTCAGCCTGGCCGCGGTGCCGCTGATGCTCGGCTCGGCCGAGGACGGCCAGAAGTCCATCGTCAACATCAGCTCGATGATGGGCCGGGCATCGGGGCGCGGCTACCTGGCCTACGGCACCGCCAAGGCCGCGCTCGCGCACTGGGGCCGGCTGGCGGCCGCCGACCTGGCGCCACGGATCCGGGTCAACGGCATCTTCGTCGGGTCCGTCATGACCAGCGCCCTCGAGTTCGTGGCCGGCGTCCCGGAGATGATGGAGCAGATGGAGACCAAGACCCCGCTGCGTCGCGTCGGCGAGGCCGAGGACATCGCGGCCGCCGCGCTCTACCTCGCCTCACGGGCGGGGCAGTACGTCACCGGCAAGATGCTCGAGGTCGACGGCGGAATCCAGGAGCCCAACCTCGACCTCCACCTCCCCGACGTCACGGCCTAGGGTCGTGGGGTGACGTCCTCGACCAGCACCGCCCACGCCGTCTCGCCCGACTCGGGCCGGCACTGGAGCGATCCCGGTGCCTGGCCGGTCGCCGAGGGCATCCACCGGATTCCGCTGCCGCTGCCGATGGACGGCCTCAAGGCGATCAACGTCTACGTCATCGAGGGCGACACCGGCCTGACGCTCATCGACGGCGGCTGGGCGATCCCCGAGGCCAGGGAGCTGCTGGACACCTCGCTGCGCTCGATCGGCTCCGGCTTCGGCGACATCCGCAGCTTCCTGGTCACCCACGTGCACCGCGACCACTACACGATGGCCCGCCTGCTCGGCACGGAGTACGGCGGGGAGGTCTCGCTCGGTGTCGGCGAGCGGCCCGCCCTGGACACCCTCCTGGGCGTCGAGGATCTCTCCGAGAACCCCTTCTCGCAGGTGCTGGTCACGGCCGGCGCCCTCGAGCTGGCCGAGCTGTGGGGCCAGGGCGGCGGCGAGCTCCCGGACCCGTCGCTGTGGGGGCACCCCGACGTGTGGCTGGAGGGCGACCACGAGATCGCCGTCGGCCGGCGCACCCTCGACGCGGTGCACACGCCCGGGCACACCCCTGGCCACTTCGTCTTCGCCGACCGGGCGGCCGAGCTGCTGTTCGCCGGCGACCACGTGCTGCCCACGATCACCCCGTCGATCGGCTTCACGTTCCCGCCGATGAAGCAGCCGCTGGGCGACTTCATGGCGTCGCTCACCAAGGTGCGGGGCCTGCCGGACCTGCGGGTCCTGCCCGCCCACGGCCCGGTCGCGCCGTCGTCGCACACCCGCGTCGACGAGCTGCTGGCCTTCCACGAGACCCGCCTCGACCAGTCCCTCGCCGGTCTGGGCGACGGGCCCGCGACGGCGTACGACGTCGCCCAGGGACTGGGGTGGACCCGCCACGAGCGAGCCTTCGACAGCCTCGACCCCTCCAACCAGGGGATGGCGACGATGGAGACCAAGGCCCACCTCGAGCTGCTGGTCGCGCGTGGCCGGGCCGGGCGCGAGGAGACTCCGACGGGCGTGCTGTTCACGGCCACGTGAGCCGCATCGGTGACAGGCTGACCCGGTGCCGCGACGACGCCTGACCGTGCCAACCCTGCTGGCGGCCGTCCTCCTCGGGACCACCCTGCTGGGGCTGGGACCGGCGGTCCCGGCCGCCCCCGACGTCGCCGGCGTGGTCCGGGTGAACCAGGTCGGCTACCTGACCGGGGACCCCAAGACCGCGTTCGCGATGACCGCCGCGACCGCCCCCGACGCGACGTACCGCGTGGTCGACGCCGGTGGCACCGTCGTGGCCGAGGGGCCCCTGGGCGCCGACGTCGGCTCCTGGAGCCGGCACTGGCCGCACGTCGAGCGGATCGACCTCACCGACCTGACCGCCCCGGGCCGCTACCGCGTGCTCCTCGGCGACGGGGTGTCCGGGGCGTCGCCCTGGTTCCGGGTGGGGGATGCGACCGAGCTCTACGCGCCGCTGGTCGCCAACGGGGTGCGGTTCTTCCAGGCCCAGCGCGACGGCAACGACCTGGTCCCCGGCGTGATGCGGCGGCGGCCGAGCCACCTGGCCGACCGTCGGGCGCGGGTCCACCGGCCCCCGACGTACCGGCACGTGCGGCTCGCCGGCCACCTGCACCCGACCGGCCGGACAGCGGATGTAAGCGGCGGCTGGTTCGACGCCGGCGACTACCTCAAGTTCGTCGAGACGACCAGCTACGCCGACTCGCTGCTGCTGGTCGCGGCCCGCGAGTCGGCCGACGCGGGCGCGCTGCGCGCCGAGGCGCTGTACGGCGTCCGCTGGCTCGACCGGATGTGGCTGGACGGTCCCCGGCGGCTGCTCTACCAGGTGGGGCTGGGCGACGGACGGCCCGGACTCGTCGGTGACCACGACCGCTGGCGGCTGCCGCAGGCGGACGACCGGCTGCACGTCCGGCGGGGCGACCCGGCCTACTACCTGAAGCACCGCCCGGCCCTGCAGGCCAACCGTCGCGGAGAGCGGATCAGCCCGAACCTCGCCGGCCGCACCGCGGCCGCCTTCGCGCTGGCCGCCCAGCTGACGGCGAATGAGAGCCCGGCCCGCGCCCGCGGCTACCTGGCCAAGGCCCGCGCCGTGCTCGGACGGGCGCGGACCCACCACGTGGGCCGGCTGCTCACGACGGCGCCCCGGGCCTACTACGAGGAGGACGAGTGGCGCGACGACCTCGAGCTCGGCGCCACCGAGGTCGCGCTCGCGGGGCAGGCCCTGGGCATCGACGCCGCCCGCCAGCGGGCGGACCTGCGCGCGGCGGCCACCTGGGCCCGGGCCTACCTCGACAGCCCGTTCCACGGCTGGTTCACGCTCGCCCGTGACGACCAGAGCGCGGTCGCGCACGCCGACCTGGTGCGGGCGATCGACCAAGGGCCGTCCGTGGCGACGGCCGTCTCCAGAGCCGACCTGACCGACGACCTGCGCCAGCAGCTGCGGATCGCCGCGCGCCGCTACGCCGCGCCCCTGGGCTTCGGCGGCGACGAGGACCCTGGTGCGGACTTCACGTTCGGCGTCGCGGCGACCGAGCTCCTCTACCGACGGGCCACGGGCGACGACAGCCAGGCGGCGCTGGGTGCGCTGCAGCGCGACTGGGCGCTCGGCACCAACGCCTGGGGCACCTCGCTGGTCGTCGGCGCCGGCACGACGTACCCGCGCTGCCCGCACCACCAGGTCGCGAACCTGCTCGGCCCGCACGCCGGTGCCGGGCCGGAGCTGCTCGGTGCGGTCTCCAACGGCCCGGTGGCGAAGGACGAGCTCCGCGGCCTCGGGGCACCGGGCGACTACGCCCGGCCGTGCCCGGGCGCGGGGTCGAACCCGTTCGCGCGGTTCGACGGGCAGGGTGCGGGCTACGTCGACGACGTCCGCGCGTACGCCGCGACCGAGCCGGCCCTCGACTACGTCGCGGTCTCGGTCCTCGCCTTCACGCTGCAGTCGCTGTCGCCGCAGTAGCGCCGGGGCGGCTCACGACCGGGCGAGCCGCATCGGCACGTGGGCGATGCCGTCCTCGAGGAACTCCGGACCGCTGACCTCGAAGCCGAACGTCGCGTACCAGCCGCGCAACGGCGCCTGGGCGTCGAGCACGACGTCGCGGCCCGGGCAGACCCTCAGCGCCGTCACCATCAGCGCGTCGGCGAGACCCCGCCCGCGCGCGGGCGGTGCCAGCACGACCCGGCCGATCCGCCACACGGCCCGGTCGCCGCCGTCGTCGAGCACCCGCGCGTAGCCGAGCAGCGCGTCGGCCTCGTGCAGCAGCACGTGCCGGGTGCCCGGCTCGACGTCGCGCCCGTCGAGGTCGGGGTAGGGGCACTCCTGCTCGACCACGAAGACCTGCTGGCGCAGGCGCCACACGTCGTACGCCGTGCGGGCGTCGAGCGCCTCGAACGGGACCGCCACCACCCGCGTCCCGGTCGTCATCGCAGGAACTCCAGGGTCTGGCGCCAGGCCACCCGCGCCTCGGGGATCAGCGGCAGCAGCGGGTAGACGTGGATCAGGTCGGGCACCTCGACGTAGGTGAGGTCCCAGTCGGACTCCGCCGCTCGGCGGGCGAGGAGGCGGCATCCGGGCGCGAGGGTGTCGCGGGTGCCGCAGAACACCAGCGCCGGCGGCAGTCCGTCGAGCGACGCGAGGCCCGGGCTGACCTCGGGGCGCCCGAGGTCGTCGGGCGAACCCGCCCACCAGTCCGCGTAGGCGTGCATCTTGCCGAGGAAGAGCCACGGATCGGTCGCGGAGAACGCCGCGGTCTCGGGCGCGCTGGACGTCAGGTCGACCCACGGCGAGTGCAGCAGCAGGTGCGAGGCCTGCGGGCCGCCGCGGTCGCGCAGGGTCTGGGCGAGCGCGAGGGCGATGCCGCCGCCGGCCGAGTCGCCGGCCAGCACGAGGTCGTGCGACTGCGCCGCCCACCTCGCGGTCAGGTCGGCGAGCGCCTCGTGGGAGTCGCGCCAGGAGTGCTCGGGGGTCAGCGGGTAGTCGGGCAGCACCACCCGCGCCCCCAGCGCCACCGCCAGCCGGGTGACGTAGCGCAGGTGGAACGGGTCGATCGGCGCCACGAAGCCGCCGCCGTGCACGTAGACGACGGTGTGCCGCGGGTCGATCCCGCGCGGCGTGATGACGTACGACGCGAAGCCGGGCTCGCCGATCTGCTCGGTCACCACCGAGAAGCGCCTCGCGAAGCGCGGCACCGCCCGGACCGGCAGTGAGCGGTCCAGGCCGGCGTGCCACCGGGTGAGCCGGTCGTGCTCGGCCCCGACGCTGTCGAGGTCGCGCGACTTCCGCACCCGGGGGACAGCCCAGGCGAGCAGGTCGTGGCGGCGGCTGGGCGACATGGGGCCGAGGCTGTCACAAACCCGGGACGGCCGGTGTCTTCATGGCCGACAGACGAAACGAACCGACCCGAGGAGCATCCGATGCCCAGCACGTTCCGCATCCCCAAGGCCGAGGTCTCCGGCCTGTACGGCCGGCTGATGTCGGCGTACGCCCGCCGCACCTGGGGCCAGGTCCCCGACAACGCCTACGTCCTCTGGCACCACCGGCAGGTGCTCAAGGCCGTCCTCTCCTTCGAGGGCAAGGTCAAGAAGTGGGACCGCCTCGACCCGAACCTCCAGTCCTACGCCCAGCTCGCCAGCGCCGGTGTCATCGGGTGCAGCTGGTGCCTGGACTTCGGCTACTTCCTGGCCCACAACGACGGGCTGGACCTCGCCAAGGTGCGCGAGGTCCCGCGCTGGCGCGAGTCCGACGTCTTCACGCCGCTGGAGCGCGACGTGATGGCGTACGCCGAGGCGATGAGCGTCACCCCGCCGACCGTCACCGACGAGGTGGTCTCCGGCCTGGTCGACCGGCTCGGGGCCGAGGCCGTCGTCGAGCTGACCCAGCTGGTCGCGCTGGAGAACATGCGCTCGCGCTTCAACTCGGCGGCCGGGCTGCAGAGCCAGGGCTACTCCGACGTGTGCGAGCTGCCCCTGGCCCCGGCGAGCGCCGTACCCTCCGAGGCATGAGCGCGACCCCAGCCTCGACCGATGCCTTCGTCGCCCACCGCAACCTGCTCTTCACCGTCGCCTACGAGATGCTCGGCTCGGCCGCCGACGCCGAGGACGTCCTGCAGGAGACCTGGCTGCGCTGGGCCGAGGTGGAGCACGCCGAGGTCCGCGAAGAGCGGGCCTACCTGGTCCGGATCGCGACCCGGCTCGCCCTGAACCGGATGCGGACGATGGCCCGGCGTCGCGAGCAGTACGTCGGCCCGTGGCTGCCCGAGCCCCTGCTGACCGCACCCGACGTGGCCGAGGACGTCGAGCTCGCCGACAGCGTGTCGACCGCGATGCTGCTCGTCCTCGAGACGCTCTCGCCGACCGAGCGGGCGGTCTTCGTGCTGCGCGAGATCTTCGACCTGGGGTACGACGAGATCGCGGCCGCCGTGGACAAGTCGCCGGCCGCGGTCCGCCAGGTCGCGCACCGGGCCCGCGCCCACGTGGACGAGCGCCGACCGCGCCAGGACGTGACCGCGCAGGAGCGGGACGCCGTGATCGCCAGGTTCCTGGGCGCCACTGCCACCGGTGACCTGCAGAGCCTGATGGACGTGCTCGCGCCCTTCGTCGTCCTGGTGACGGTCGGCGGCGGCGTCATGAAGGCCGCGCTGCGCCCGATCCTGGGACGCGACAAGGTGCTGCGCTTCCTCGCGGCCGTCGCGCCCGACGACGCGAGTGCCGACGTCGTGGTCGTCAACGGCCGGCCGGCGCTGCGCCTGGTCGTCGGCGGGGAGGTCGACGCGATCGGCACGATGCTGGTCGAGGGCGGCCTGGTGACCGGCCTCTACCTGGTGCGCAACCCGGCCAAGCTCGGCCGTCTGGACGCCGTGGTCGCGCTGACCCGTTGACGCGTAGGCTGGGGGAACACGACAGGGGAGCACGCCGTCAACGTGCTGAGAGTGCGGATCCGCCGCAGACCCTATGAACCTGCCCCGGTTAGCACCGGCGAAGGGAGTCACCTCACATGACATCCGTCCGCGCCCTCACGGCCGCACTCACCCTCGCGCTCACCGCCACCGCCTGCTCGGCGGTGGGGGACAGCTCCGGCGAGGACCCGAAGTCCGCCTCCGGCGAGGTCGTCCTCGTCACCCATGACTCGTTCACGCTGCCCAAGCCGCTGGTCAGGCAGTTCGAGACCGAGTCCGGCTACGACCTGGTCGTCCGAGCCTCGGGCGACGGCGGCACGCTGACCAACAAGCTCGTGCTCACGCAGGGTGACCCGATCGGCGACGTGGCCTTCGGCGTCGACAACACCTTCGCCTCCCGGGCGCTCGACGAGGACGTATTCGCGCCGTACGCCGCGTCCCTCCCCGCCGGCGCAGCCGACTACGTGCTGCCGGGCGACACCGACCACCGGCTGACCCCGATCGACAACGGCAACGTCTGCGTCAACGTCGACGACACCTGGTTCGCCGACCACGACCTCGCCGAGCCGACCTCCCTCGACGACCTCACGGAGCCGACGTACCGCGACCTCTTCGTGCTGCCCGGCGCCGCGACCAGCTCCACCGGGATGGCGTTCCTGCTCGCCACGGTCGCGGAGTACGGCGACGCGTGGCCGGACTACTGGGCGAGGCTGATGGCCAACGGGGCGAAGCTCACCGCCGGCTGGTCGGACGCCTACGAGGTCGACTTCACCCAGGGCGGCGGCAAGGGCGACCGGCCGATCGTGCTGTCCTACGACTCCTCCCCGGCGTTCACGGTGCCGAAGGGGTCGGACACCTCGACGACGAGCGCGCTGCTCGACACCTGCTTCCGGCAGGTCGAGTACGCCGGCGTGCTGGAGGGCGCGGCCAACCCGAAGGGAGCGGCGGCCCTCGTCGACTTCCTGCTCAGCGACGAGGTCCAGGCCGCGCTGCCGGAGAGCATGTACGTGTTCCCGGTCGCCGACGGCGTCGACCTGCCGAGCGACTGGGCGTCGTTCGCGGTGCAGCCGACCCAGCCGTACGCCGTCGACCCCGCCGACGTGGCCGCCCACCGCGACGAGTGGCTGCGCGAGTGGAGCGACGTCACCTCCCGGTGAGCACGCCCGCCCGGTGGTCGAGCTCGTCGAGACCCCTGACCCTCGCCGCGCTGGCCCTCGTGCCGGTCGCGGTGCTCGGTGTCTTCTTCGTGCTCCCGGTCAGCGGCATGCTGGCCCGCGGCTTCTGGCCGGACGGGACGTTCGACCCGGGGGGCGTGCTCGAGGTGCTGGCCCGTCCTCGCGTGCACCGGGTCATCTGGTTCACGCTCTGGTCGGCGTCGGTCGGGACGCTCGTCTCGGTGCTGCTCGGGCTGCCGGCCGCGCACGCCCTGCACCGGCTGCGGTTCCCGGGGCGCACCGTGGTGCGGGCCGCGCTGCTCGTGCCGTTCGTGCTGCCGACCGTGGTGGTCGGGGTCGCCTTCCGCGAGCTGCTGGGGGAGTCCGGACCGCTGGGCTTCCTCGGCCTCGACGGCAGCCCGGTCGCGATCGTGGCCGGCCTGGTGTTCTTCAACGTCGCCGTGGTGATCCGCGTGGTGGGCACGGCGTGGGAGTCGCTGGACCCGCGGCCCGGTGAGGCCGCCGCCGCTCTCGGTGCCGGCCCCTCCCAGGTATTCCGGACCGTCACCCTGCCCGCGCTGCGCCCGGCGATCGTGTCCGCCGCGACCGTCGTCTTCCTCTTCTGCGCCACGGCCTTCGGGATCGTGCTCACCCTCGGCGGGCTGCGCTACTCCTCGGTCGAGACCGAGATCTACCTGCTCACCACCAACCTGCTCGACCTGCAGGCCGCGGCGGCGCTCTCGGTCGTCCAGCTGGTCGCCGTCACCGTGCTGCTCGTGCTCGCCGGCCGGCTGCGGCACGTCCCCGACCC
>JAOPXF010000479.1 GCA_025965295.1 Nocardioides sp. | reverse complement strand
CGCTGGAGTCGGCGGAGTGGGAGCGGTTGTCGCCCATCACGAAGTTCGAGCCGTCGGGGACGGGGCCGGCGGTCCAGTCGCAGTCACGGATCATCGGGCCGTAGCAGTCGGCGCCGTCGAGGCGGGCATAGGCCTTCTCGTTGAGCGGGGTGCCGTTGACCGAGATCCGGCCCTGGTCGTCACAGCACACGATGGTGTCGCCGGCGACGCCGATGACGCGCTTCACCAGGTGCCCGCCGGAGGGGTAGAGGCCGACCTTGGCCATCAGCTTGGTGACGCCGCCGGTGGGGCCGGCCGACTCCTCGGGGCTCAGCCAGCCGCCCGGGTCCTTGAAGACCACGACGTCGCCGCGCTGGGGCGTCCCGCCGAACCAGTAGGACACCTTCTGCACCAGGATCCGGTCGTTCTTGACCAGCCCCGGCTCCATCGACTCCGACGGGATGTAGAAGGCCTGCACGAAGAGCGCCTTGATGACCGTGGCGAGTACGAGCGCGATGACCAGCAGCAGGATCGTCTCCTGCCACACGGGCAGGTGCTTGCGCTTCGCGGGCGCCGCCTCGGAGTCCGCCCCCTCGTCGAGGACGGTCGGATGGTCAGCGTCCTCGGCAGTCACCCGGCGAGTATACGAGCGGGGGACGCCGGTCCCGCGCCGTACGACTTGAAGAATTGCGTAAGTGCGCGGATACTGAAGTCCGACGAAGGGATCACCGTGGCGGTGCCGCTCTACCAGGCGAAAGCCGAGTTCTTCCGCACCCTGGGCCACCCCGCCCGGATCCGGGTGCTGGAGCTCCTGTCCGAGCGCGACCACGCCGTCCACGAGCTGCTCGACGGCATCGACATCGAGCCCAGCAACCTCAGCCAGCAGCTCGCCGTGCTGCGCCGGGCCGGGCTGGTCGAGCAGCGCCGCGAGGGCGGGCAGGTCCTCTACTCGGTGAGCGTCCCCGAGGTGCGCGACCTGCTGCTGAGCGCCCGGGTCATCATCCGCGGCGTGCTCGCCGACCGGGTGGAGCTGCGCGACGAGCTGGCCACCGCGGCTGCCGCCGGTCGCTCCCGGTGACCGCCGGCCTCCTCGCCCGCGCCGCCGCCCTGCTGCCCCGTCCCGCCGACCTGCGGGCCATGGGCCGCCGGCCGGGCCGCGACGCGATGGCCGGCGTCACCGTCGCCCTGGTGGCGCTGCCGCTCGCGCTCGCCTTCGGCATCTCCTCGGGCCTCGGGGCCGAGGCCGGCCTGGTGACCGCCGTGGTCGCGGGCGTGCTCGCGGCCCTGTTCGGCGGCAGCGCCGTGCAGGTCAGCGGCCCTACCGGCGCGATGACCGTCGTCCTCGTCCCGATCGTCGCCGCCCACGGGGCCGACGGCGTGCTCGTCGTCGGCCTGATGGCCGGCGTCATCCTCGTCGGCCTCGCGCTCTCCGGAGCCGGCCGCTACATCCGCTTCGTGCCGCTGCCCGTGGTCGAGGGCTTCACGATCGGTATCGCGCTGATCATCGCCCTCCAGCAGGTGCCCTCGATGCTCGGCGTCGCCGGCTCCGGCGACCAGGTGGTCGCGGCCGCGGCCGACGCCGTACGTCGATGGGCCGGGCAGCCGCACGCCGCCCCGCTGCTGATGGCTGCCGGCGTGGCCGGCGCGATGCTCCTCGGCCGCCGCTTCCGGCCCGGTCTCCCGGTCTCGCTGCTCGCGGTGGTCGGCGCGACCGGGGTGGCGGCGGCCGCCCACCTGTCGCTGACCCGCATCGGCCACCTCCCGACCGGTCTCCCGGCCCCCGGCCTGCCGCACCTCGCGACCTCCGAGCTCGGTGGCCTGCTCGTCCCCGCCGTCGCCGTGGCCGCGCTGGCCGCCCTCGAGAGTCTGCTCTCGGCGAGCGTGTCCGACGCGATGCGGGTGGGGGAGCGGCACGACCCCGACCGCGAGCTCTTCGGCCAGGGGCTCGCCAACCTCGCCGTCCCCTTCTTCGGCGGCGTCCCGGCCACCGCCGCGATCGCGCGCACGGCCGTCAACGTGCGGGCCGGCGCCCACTCCCGCCTGGCCGCCGTGGTCCAGTCGCTCGCGATCCTGCTGATGGTGCTCGTGGCCTCCCGGTGGGTGTCGGAGATCCCGCTCGCGGCACTGGCCGGCGTGCTGGTCGCCACCGCCGTGCAGATGATCGAGGTCTCCAGCGTCCGGGCGCTGCTCACCTCCACCCGCGGCGACGCCGTCGTCCTGCTGGTCACCGCGGGCACCACGCTGGCCCTCGACCTGGTCACCGCCGTCCTCGCCGGCCTGGTGGCGGCCGGTGTCTTCGCGCTCGTGCAGATGGCGCGGTCGGTGAGCCTCGAGACCATCCCTCTGGACCGGGGCGAGCACGCCGAGGAGGAGCGCTCGCTGCTCGACGACCACATCGTCGCGTTCCGGCTGGAGGGGCCGCTGTTCTTCGGTGCCGCGCACTCGTTCCTGCTGCAGCTCTCGGAGGTGAGCGACGTCCGGGTCGTGGTGCTGCGCATGTCCGGGGTCGCCACCCTGGACGCCACCGGCGCGGCCGTGCTCGCCGACACGATCAAGCGCCTCGAGGCCCGCGGCATCACGGTGCTGCTCTCCGGCGTACGCCCAGCCCACGAGCAGGTCCTGGTCCGGCTGGGTGTCTACGGCGAGCTCGCCCACGAGCGCCACCTCTTCGCCAGCACCCCGGAGGCGATCGCGCACGCGCGCGTCCACGCCGCCCGGATCGCCCACGAGCCGGTGGACCGCGGGCTCGGGGCTACTCGGTCGTGATCGCCTTGAGCACGTCGAGCCGGGCGGCGCGGCGGGCCGGGAAGACGGCGGCGAGCACGCCGATCCCCGCGGCCAGCACCACGAAGACGGCCAGCCGCACCCAGGGGATCGCGAGCACGTCGATGCCCTGCTCGGCGATGGCCCGCTGGAGCACCACCCCGAACACGATGCCCAGGGCGACGCCCAGCAGCGCGCCGAGCACGGCGATCGCCGTCGACTCGAGCCGGATCATCGAGCGCAGCTGGCGCCGGCCCATGCCGACCGCCCGCAGCAGCCCGATCTCCCGGGTCCGCTCGATCACCGACAGGGCCAGCGTGTTCGTGATCCCCAGGACGGCGATCACGACGGCCAGGCCCAGCAGCGCGTAGATGATGTAGAGGAAGGTGTCGATGAGCCCCTTCTGCTCGTCGGCGAACTCCCGCTGGTTCTTCAGCGTGACCGTGGGGTTGTCGGCCAGGATCTTGTCGATCGCCGCCCGCACGGTCGCCTCCGAGGCGCCGGGGTCCTTGGTGATGAAGAGCAGGGAGTCCTGGGGCTGGATCCCGGACTTCGTCAGCCCGCCCAGCGTCATCAGGAAGTCGTTGTTGATCGCGCCGCCCGCCGAGGGGTAGATCCCGGCGATCGTGAACTTCCGCGGACCCGCCGGGAAGGTGAGCGTGACCTGGTCGCCGACCGCGAGGTGCCGGCTGGACGCCGTCGACTCGCGGATCAGCACGGTGTCGTCGGTCAGGGAGCCGAGCGCACCGGCGATGACCGGCAGCCTGATCGCCGAGCCGAGGGCCCGGGGGTCGGTCGCCTCGAGGTAGGCCGTGGAGTCGCCGAGCTTGGCGTTGGCCACCCGGATGGGCAGCACCGAGGCGACGCCGTCGACCTGCCGGATCTCCCGGGCGTACGCCGGCGAGAAGAACTGCCCGGTCGCGTTCGACACCACGAGCTCGGCGGTCAGGCTCTCCTCGATCGCCTTGTCGGTGCTGGCCTTGGCCGACTGGCCCAGGATCGACATCAGCGTGACGAGCGTCAGGCCGACCATCAGCGCGCTGGCGGTGGCCGCCGTACGACGGGGGTTGCGCAGGGAGTTCTCGGTGGCGAGGACACCCACGGTCCCGGACGTGCGTCGGTAGACCGCGCCCAGCCCGGAGATGACCGGCCGGCCGATCACGGCGGCCGCCAGCGAGACGCCGACCAGGATCGCGAGCATCCCGGCGCCGATCAGCGACAGGCTGGTGTTGCCGTCCTGGGTGAAGCCCACGCCCATCAGCGCCACCCCGGCCACGACCAGGCCGCCACCCGTCAGGAGCCGGCGGCGCAGCGACGACTCCGGGACGGCCGCGTGCTCGTTCATCGCCTCGATCGGGGGGACCCGCCCGGCCCGGCGCGCGGGGAGGTACGCCGCGAGCATGGTCACGACGACGCCCACGACGTACGACACGACCACCGTGCGGAGCTGGAGCTCCATGCCGGCGGCACCCAGGTCCAGCCCGATCACGCCGAAGAGCGCCTTGAGCCCGATCGCGAGCACGTAGCCCAGCCCGATGCCGATGGTCGAGCCGAGCAGCCCCACCACGAACGCCTCGGCGAGCACCGAGCGGTTGACCTGGCGCCGCGACGCGCCCAGCGCGCGCAGCAGCGCGAGCTCGCGGCTGCGCTGCGCGACCAGGATCCCGAACGTGTTGACGATCAGGAACGTGCCCACCACCATCGCGACCGCCGCGAAGACGAGCAGGAACGTGTTGATGAAGCCGAGGATCTTCGCGATGCCCTGCTTGGTCTTCGCGGCGAAGTCGTCGCCGGTGCTGACCTCGACGCCCGCGGGCACGACCGTGCGGGCGGCGTCGCGCAGCTCGGTCTGCGACACGCCGTCGGCCGTGGTCATCGAGATGCTGGTGTAGACGTCGCGGCCCTCGAAGAAGAGGTCCTGGATCCACTGCTCGTCGAAGATCGTCAGCGTCGCGCCGACCAACCCGCCCTCGGAGCCGAAGTTGACCAGCCCGACCAGCTCGGCCTTCATCGTCGGCGGGTCGCCCGGGGTCACCAGCGTGACCTGGTCGCCGACCAGGTAACCGGCCTTGTCGGCCGCGGCGACGTCGAGCGCGACCTGGCCCGGACCGGTCGGCAGCGCGCCGTCGGCCAGGGTGAGGATCGGGTCGCCGTTGATCGACGTCATGCCGCCGTAGTTGAGGGCGAGCCCCGGCGGGCCGTTGCCGCCGACCAGCTTGCCGTCCTTGCCGATCACGTAGACGCCCTGCACCTGGGCGGTCCCCGAGACCTTCGCGGCCCCCGGGAGCTTGCGCAGGTCGTCGACGACGGAGGCGGGGATGGTGCGGGCGTCGATGCCGAACTGGTCGACCTCCCCGGCGCCCTTCGGGATGATCTCGACGTCGGCGGTGGTGCCCCCGACGATGCCGTCGAACGCGTTGCCCAGCGAGTCGGTGAAGATGAACGACCCGGCGACGAACGCGACGCCGAGCACGATGGCGAAGGCGCTGAGCGCCAGCCGGATCTTGCGCGCCAGGAGGTTGCGCAGCGTGACCGTCCACATGCCGCTCAGTCCTCCGGCGTCGGCACGGGCGGCGCGGGCTGGGCCGGCGGGTGCTCGCTGAGCTGGCTCATCTTCTCGAGGACCCTCTGGCTCGTGGGGTCACGCATCTCGTCGACGATGCGGCCGTCGGCGAGGAAGACGACGCGGTCGGTGTACGCCGCGGCGACCGGGTCGTGGGTCACCATCACGATCGTCTGGCCGAACTCGTCGACGCTGCGCCGCAGGAAGCGGAGGATCTCGGCGCCGGCCGACGAGTCGAGGTTGCCCGTGGGCTCGTCGGCGAACACGACCTCGGGCCGCGACAGCAGGGCGCGGCCGGCGGCCACGCGCTGCTGCTGGCCGCCGGACAGCTCGGTCGGCCGGTGCTTGAGCCGGTCGCCCAGCCCGACCGCGGAGATCACGGTGTCGAACCAGGAGGGCTCGGCCCGGCGCCCCGCGATGCTCATCGGCAGCTCGACGTTCTCCTGTGCCGTCAGCGTCGGGACCAGGTTGTAGGCCTGGAACACGAAGCCGACCTTGTCGCGGCGGAGCTTGGTGAGGGCCTTGTCGTCGAGACCGTCGAGCGTGACGTCGCCGAGGACGACGTGACCGGACGTGGGTGCGTCCAGGGCGGCCATGCAGTGCATGAGGGTGGACTTCCCCGACCCGGAGGGGCCCATCACCGCGGTGAACTCCCCGGCGAGGAAGTCCACGGACACGTTGTCCAGGGCGGTGACGAGGGCGCTGCCCGCGCCGTACGTCCTGGTGATGCCGACGGCCCGGGCGGCCGGTCGCCGCCCGGGCCGGACCTCAGACGGCACGGACGCTGTTGTTGCGGGCATCGTGGGTGAGCTCGACCAGGCCGAGCCGCTCGAGCAGCGGCGGGAGATACATCCCGAACCGGCCGCGGTAGCCCCTGCGAAGGCCGTACCACCCGCCCACCGGGTTGTCGTCGGCCCGGCCGAACGCCTCGACGGTGCCCGCCGCGGCGTCCTTCTTCTCGTCGGCGGCGCCCAGCGGCACCCAGTCGCCCCGGTCGCGGAGCCACGCGTGCAGGTCGTCGATCGCGCGGGCGTGGTACTTCAGCGTGGTCGTGCCGACCTGGCAGACGAGCTCGTCACCCTCGCGCCACATCGTGTACGCCGAGCTCCGGGGAGCGGTCGTCAGCTGCCAGGGGTCGTCCTTCGTGCCATCGGCCATGCCAGCAGTGTGACGCGCGACGCGGACCCCGCGCGAACTTTCCGACCGGAACCGGCATCGGACTGGACAAGCAACCGTTCGAACAA
>JAOPXF010000440.1 GCA_025965295.1 Nocardioides sp. | reverse complement strand
GTCGCTCGGCGTGCTCGAGGTACGTCGACCGTTCGGCGGCCGACATGCCCGGCAGGCAGGCCACCAGCGACTCGATCGCGATGGCCGCCAGCCGGATCCGGGCGCTGAACCACTCGTGCCAGAGCCGGGTCAGGACCGCGACGGCGTCGTCGTACGCCGCGAGGACGGCGGCGGGCTCGCCCCGGCGGGCGGCCTGCCGGATCGCGACCGCGGCGGCATGGATGGCCACGCCACCCTCGCGCGACCAGAAGCGGCGCAGCGCCGCCAACTCGGAGGACACGTCCGACCCTCGGGCGAACTCCACGGTGAGGCGCACGCTCTCGAGCAGCGCCTTGGGGATCGGCGGGGGCGCCTGGTCGCGGACGTCGCAGAGGGCGAGGGCGCCGTCCCAGTCACCTTGGATGGCCAGCGCCCAGGCGAGCTTCCAGCGGGCCTCGAAGGCGTACGGCGCCCACGGGACCCCGGCCTCCGCCCCGCGCTCGATGCCGCTGCGGAACCAGCGCTCGGTCTCCTCGAACTCGGCCCAGTCCTCGTAGGACCGGCCCAGCATCCAGCGGCCCCGCAGCTCGGCCTCGAGCGCTCCCGCGCGCACCGCCCGGGCGACGGCGTCCTCGAGGGCAGCGCGCAGCGCCTCCTTCGGGCCGGCCTTCTTCAGGCCGCTGAGTGTGGTGACCGCGTCGGAGGCGAGCTCGTTGAGGTCGAGCCGCTCGGCCACCTCCAGCGCGTCCAGTCCGACCGACTGGGCCTCGTCGTAGCGGCCCATCGACATCAGGGCCCGGGCGTGGATGCCCAGGACCTTGGCGCGCAGTCCGGCCGCGTCGTCGGGCACCAGCGCCAGCGCCTCGGCGGAGACCGTGGCCGGGTCGACGTCGGTCTCGATGACGGTGAGCGCGGTGGCGCGGATCGCGAGCATCCGGGCGAACCAGGCCGAGGGGGCGTCGTCGGGGAGCCGGTCCAGCTGCTCGGCGGCGACGGCGGCCGCACGCTCGGGGTGCCCGCTCGAGATCAGGGCCTCGGCGGTGGCGACCACGAGCTTGGAGAGGTCGAAGTCGACGTCCGCCGCGCGGCGCGGGTCAGCGAGCAGCTCGAGCGCCTGCTGGTAGTGCTGGGCGGCCTCGTCGGGGCCACCGACCGCGCGGGCCTCGTTGCCGGCCTGGATGCTCGCGGTCAGCGCGGTCTCGAGGTCCATGGCCAGCCGGGCGTGCCGGGCGAGCTCGGCGGCGGTGCCACGGGCACGTCCGTCACCGAGCGCCTGGGCGTACGCCGCGTGCAGGCGGACCCGCTCGCCGGGCAAGAGGTCGTCGTACACCGCCTCCCCGAGCAGCGCGTGCCGGAAGGCGTAGCGCCCGTCGGTGGCGACCAGGACGTTCAGCTCGACTGCCTGCCGGACGCCCTCGTCGAGCTGGGCCTCGGTGAGCCCGGATGCGGCGGCCAGCATGTCGTGGGAGACCTTCCGGCCGGAGACGCTCGCCGTCCGCACCACCTGACGCGCGGCGTCGTCGACGCGGTCGAGGCGCACGAGCAGCACGTCGGCGAGGTCGTCGGGGACCCAGCGGCCGGGCCCGGAGGCGGCGCCGACGAGCTCCTCGACGAAGAACGCGTTGCCCTCGGCGCGGCTGACGATGTCGGCGATCTCGTGCTCGGCCAGGGTGTCGCCGAGCTCGGCGATCAGGGTGCGGACGTCGGTCGCGGACAGCGGCGCGAGCTGGAGGCGGTCCACGCCCCGGATCCGGGACCACTCGGCGACCTGGCGGCGCAGCGGGTGGCGTCGGTGCAGGTCGTCGGAGCGGTACGACGCCACGATCGCGACCGGGCCGGCGAACGGGCGGGCGAACAGGAAGCTCAGCATGTCGCGGGTCGACTGGTCGGCCCAGTGGGTGTCCTCGATGACGAGCAGCAGCGGGGCGCACGCGGCGGCGGCCTCGAGCAGGGCGTGCACGGCCTCGAAGAGGTCGCCGCGATCGAGCGCGGACGGCTCGGCGCCTTCGTCGGCGCTCATCACGCGTCGCCCGGGCTGGAGGCGGGCGAGTGCGGGATGAGCGACGGCGACGGCGTCGACGACGTCGGGCAGGTCGGTGGCCATCCGGCCGAGGACCTCGGAGAAGGGCAGGTAGGGCAGCGCGCTGTCGCCGAAGTCGAGGCAGTGGCCGGCGAAGACCTGCCAGCCCTCGGTGAACGCGACGTCGCGGAGCTCGGTGAGCAGGCGGGTCTTGCCGACCCCGGCGTCACCCGAGAGGAGGACGGAGGTGGACTCGCGCCGCTCCCGCCCGGACGAGGGACGGACGCCGAGCAACGTCAACATCTCCGTCAGCTCGGCGTCTCGTCCGACCAGGGTCCGGCTCGTGTGTCCTGCCACGCCGACCATGATCCCGTGTGCGTCCACCTGATTGCCGCTCATCGGATCAGCGGACGGTGTCGGTGGGCACCGGGCGCCGTACCCGCGGGAAGCGGGACTGCCGGCTCTTCCGCTTGACCACGCTGGACCGGATCCGGTCCTGGCGGTAGTCCAGCTCCGACTGGATGAAGGGGTTCGTGCTCTCGTACATGGTGTGGGCTCCTCAGCTCCTCGTTGGTGAGACGAGGTTCGCTCCCTGAGGTAGCCGCCCACATCGGGCAACTGCCCTATCTCCGCCTGAGGGGCCCGGGGGGTGCCTTAGGTGCCCGTTCCGCATGTAACGCGCAGTTATCGGATCTAGGGACCCTTTCTAACGGTCGCCTAGATCCGATAACAGCGCGTTACATGGGGCGGCCCGCCACCCACACACCCGCGACGAGGGGTACGCCGGGGCGGTAGGCGAGGTGCACGTGGGACGGGGCGTCGAGGACCACCAGGTCCGCCCGCATGCCGGGCACCAGCCCACCGACGTCGGAGCGGTCGAGCGCGGCGGCGCCCATGGCGGTGGCGGCGGGGACCGCCGCTGCCGGGGTCATCCCCATCTCCCGGACCGCCAGCGCGATGCAGAACGGCAGCGAGCGGGTGAAGCAGGACCCCGGGTTGCAGTCGCTGGCGAGCGCGACCCGGACCCCGGCGTCGAGGAGCCGCCGCGCATCGGGGTAGGGCTGCCTCGTCGAGAACTCCACGCCCGGCAGCAGCGTCGCGATCGTGCCGGAGTCGCGCAGCGCGTCGACGTCCGCGGGCTCGAGGTAGGTGCAGTGGTCGACGGCGGTGAGCCCGAGCTCCGCGGCCAGTCGTACGCCGGGGCCCGGGCCGAGCTGGTTGGCGTGCAACCGCCCCCGGAGCCCGACCGACGCACCCGCGGCCAGCACGGCCCGCGCCTGGTCGCCGTCGAAGGCGCCCCGCTCGCAGAAGACGTCGACCCAGCGGGCGTACGGCGCGGCCGCGGCCAGCATCGGCCCGGTGACGAGGTCGACGTAGGCCTCCGGAGTGGTGCCGTCGGGCACCACGTGGGCGCCCAGGAACGTCGTCTCCTCGGTGAACTGCCGCGCCACGGCCAGGCTGCGGGCCTCGTCGAGGACGGTCAGGCCGTAGCCGCTCTTGATCTCCACCGTCGTCGTGCCCTGGCGCCGCATCTCCGCGACCAGGCGCGCGACCTGGCTGGTGAGCTGCTCGTCGCTGGCCGCCCGGGTCGCCGCGACCGTCGTCCGGATCCCGCCCGCGGCGTAGCTCTCCCCCGCCATCCGCGCCGCGAACTCCGGCGCGCGGTCGCCCGCGAAGACGAGGTGGCTGTGGCTGTCGACGAAGCCCGGCAGGACGGCGCGCCCGCCCAGGTCGATCCGCTCGTCGGCGTCCGGTGCGTCCGCCGCGGCACCGACCCAGGCCACGAGCGCGCCCTCGAGAACGAGGGCGCCGTCGGCGATCGCCCCGAGCACGCCTTCGCGCGCGGGGTCGTTCGTGACCAGCTCGCCGATGTTGGTGATCAACGTCGTGGCCACAGCGCTCCGATCGCGTCGTCGAGCTCGCGCCCGATCGTGTCGTCGTCCGCGGCCGTGTAGACCACCGTGCCGCCGACCACGACGTGCGTGACGTCGGCGGCGGTCGCGGCGTAGACAGCAGTGTGCTCGTCGGACCCGGTGCCGGCGGTGCGGGGGCTGCGGGTGTCGATCGTGACCAGGTCGGCGAGCCGGCCGACCCGGATCTCGCCGCCGCGGTCGATCCCGATCACGTCGTGGGCGGTCCCGATGTCGAGCAGCTCGGCCGCCGTCCAGTGTCCACGCTCCTGCGTCGCCAGCCGCTCGTCCATCTCCAGCCCGCGCAGCTCCTCGAACGGGTCGATCACGGCATGGCTGTCGCTGCCGATGCCCAGGCGGCAGCCCGCGTCGTACAGGCGACGGGCGGGGCCGATGCCGTCCGCCAGGTCCCGCTCGGTCGTGGGCGTGATGCAGACGTTGCTGCGGCTGCTGCCGAGGAGCCCGATGTCGTCGTCGGTGAGGTGGGTGGCGTGCACGACCGTGGTCCCGGGGCCGAGCAGCCCCTCCTCGTGGAGCAGGCGCGTCGGGGTGACGCCGTACGCCGCGAGGCACTGCTCGTTCTCGGCCCGCTGCTCGGACAGGTGGACGTGCAGCGGAGCCCGGCCACGGAAGACGTGGAGGTCGTCGCGGGGCACCGCCCGCACCGAGTGGATCGCCGCCGGCCCGGGTCCGGCGCGCTCGGCCCATCGTGCCGCGCTCCCGTCGCTGTAGCGCACCTGGACTCCGGTGGGCGGCGCGCCGAAGCCGCTGCTGAGGTAGCACGCGTCCAGCAGGACCATCCGGATCCCCGCCTCCTCGGCCGCCAACCGCAGCGCCGCATCCATCGCGGCGGGGTCGTCGTACGGCGTGCCGTCGGGCCGGTGGTGGAGGTAGTGGAACTCCCCGACGCTGGTGTAGCCCGCGGCCACCATCTCGCGGTAGGTCGCCCGGGCGAGCGCGAAGTAGCGGTCCGGGTCGAGCCGCCCCGCCACGGCGTACATCTGCTCGCGCCAGGTCCAGAACGTCCCCCGCTCCCGCTGGGTCCGCCCACGCAGCGCTCGGTGGAACGCGTGGCTGTGGCAGTTCGCCAGCCCGGGCAGCGTCAGCCCCGGGACGTGGGTGGGGACAGTTTCACCGCCCAGGCGGTGAAACTCACGCTCCTGTCGAGAAGCTTCATCACCCAGGCGTGAGTTTCTCGACATCGGTGTGACGGAGGTGAACGCGCCGTCCTCGAGGGTCACCAGCACGTCGTCGCGGACGGCCCCGTCGACCCACGCGCGCTCCAGGAGGTACGTCGACGGCCCGGTCACCGGGCCAGCCTCTCGAAGGTGTCGGCGAGCGCCGAGACCCCGACCAGGCAGTCGGCCGTCGACGCGGACTCGGCGGGCGAGTGGGAGACGCCGGTCGGGTTGCGGACGAAGAGCATCGCGGTGGGGATGCCCGCGGCTGACAGGATCCCCGCGTCGTGGCCGGCCATCGTCGGGATGACTGGCCAGTCGCCGCCCTCGTGGTCTGCGGCGACCGCCCGGGCCAGGGCCGGGTCGAAGGCGACGGACGCGGAGACCGACTCGGCGGTGACCAGCAACGAGGTCCGGTCCCGCCCGGCCCGCTCGGTCCCGGCCGCCGCGATCGCGGCGACCAGCGACTCGAGCCCGGCCTGCGTCGAACAGCGCGCGTCCAGCCAGGCCGTCACCCGCGACGGGATCGCGTTGGTGCCGTTGGGTGCGACGTCGAGCCGCCCGAAGGTCGCGCGCTGTCCGGAGAGCCGGGCCCGCTCGTCGGCGGCCAGCGCGGTCGCCGCGTAGGCCAGCATCGGGTCGAGCCGGTCCTCCATCCGGGTCGTCCCTGCGTGGTTGGCGGCACCCGTGAAGTCGAACCGGTAGCGCCCGTGCGGCCAGATCTCGCTCGCCACCCCGACCGCGGCACCCCGGTCGACCAGGTCGCGGCCCTGCTCGACGTGCAGCTCCACGAAGGTCTCGACGCGTCCGGCCAGGTCCCAGGTCTTGTCCTCACCGTCGCTCGGCGCGAGTCCGGCGCCGACCAGCGCGTCCGGCAGGAACACCCCGTCGCGGTCCTTCAGCTCGCGCGCCGCCCGCCAGCTCATGGCTCCCGACGCCAGCCGCGAGCCCAGGCAGGCCAGCCCGAAGCGGGAGCCCTCCTCCTCG
>JAOPXF010000221.1 GCA_025965295.1 Nocardioides sp. | reverse complement strand
CCGTCGAGGTCCCCGTGCACCTCAACGGCGAGGCCGCCCGCGAGACCCTGGTCGTCACCGACACCACCACGATCCAGCTCGAGGCCGAGGCCACGCACATCCCCGAGTACGTCGAGGTCGACATCGAGGGCCTGCCCGCCGGCACCCAGATCCTGGCCTCCGACCTCAAGCTGCCGTCCGGCTCGACGCTGCTGCTCGACCCCGAGACCCTCATCGTCAACATCACCGAGGCGCCGACCACCGAGGAGATCGAGGCCGAGCTCGCCGAGGCCGAGGCCGAGGCCGGCATCGAGCGCGAGGAGTCCGACGCCGACATCGAGGCCGCCGAGGCCGCTGCCGAGGGCGACGAGAAGTCCGACGAGGGCGCCTCCGAGGAGTGATCCTCCGCTTCCTGCGTAGAAAGGGCCGGGACTCCGACTCCATGACCGACACACCCGTGTGGCTCGTCGTGGGGCTGGGGAATCCCGGCCCTTCCTACGCCGGGCACCGTCACAACGTGGGCTACCTCGTCACCGACGAGCTGGCCACCCGGATGGGCGCCTCCTTCAAGTCGCACAAGTCCGGCCGGGCCGAGGTCGTCGAGGGGCGGATCGGCGCGCCCGGAACCGACTCGCCCCGCGTCGTACTGGCCCGTCCCCGCTGCTACATGAACGAGTCGGGCGGCCCCGTGAAGGCGCTCGCCACCTTCTACAAGGTGCCGCCCGAGCGGATCATCGCGGTCCACGACGAGCTCGACATCCCGTTCGGCACCCTGCGGACCAAGCTCGGGGGCGGCGACAACGGGCACAACGGACTGCGCTCGATGCGGTCCTCGCTCGGCACCGGCGACTTCTACCGGGTCCGGGCGGGTATCGGCCGACCGCCGGGTCGCCAGGACGTCGCGGACTTCGTGCTGTCGAACTACTCGAAGGTCGAGCTCCGCGAGCTGCCCTTCCAGGTCGACCACGCCGCCGACGCCGTGGAGTCGCTGATCACCGACGGGCTGGAGAAGACCCAGCAGCGGTTCAACTCCTGAGCGTTCGGTCGACGATTGGGCACGAACCGCACGTTTCGGGACCCCGAAGTTGCGGTTGGGGACCAAACCCCGAGCCCCGGACCCGCCCGTTAGGGTGACGCCGTGACCTTCGAACCCGGAACCCCGCCCGCCGAGGCCGCCACCGACGACCACGTCCTCGCCACCTGGCTGGCCACGGTGGCCGGCAGGCGGCTGCTCGAGGTCCGCGAGGAGGGCCTGACGGGCAAGGAGCTCAAGGACGCGGGCGACATGGCCGCCCACCACCTGCTGATGAGCCTGCTGGCCGAGCACCGCCCCGACGACGCCGTGCTCTCCGAGGAGGGCCCCGAGAAGCAGGCCGACCGGGTCGACAGGCTCCAGGCGAGCCGGGTGTGGATCGTCGACCCCCTCGACGGCACCCGCGAGTTCTCCGAGCCGCCCCGCGACGACTGGGCCGTGCACGTGGCGCTCTGGCAGGACGGCGAGCTCACCGCCGGCGCCGTGGCCCAGCCGGCACTCGGGGAGACCTTCAACACCGGCCAGCCCCCCCTGGTGCCGCCGAGCACGTCGAGCCGTCCGCGCATCGCGGTCTCCCGCAGCCGTCCGCCGGCCTTCGTGAACGCACTCGCCGAGGAGCTCGGCGCCGAGCTGGTCCCGATGGGCTCCGCCGGCGTCAAGGTGCTCTCGGTCGCGCGCGACATCTCCGACGCCTACGTCCACGCGGGCGGCCAGTACGAGTGGGACTCGGCGGCACCGGTCGCCGTCGCCGCCGCGGCCGGGCTCTTCACGTCCCGCGTCGACGGGACGCCACTGCTCTACAACCAGGAGGACGTCTACCTCCCGGACCTCATCGTCTGCCGCCCCGAGCTGGCCGAACGGATCGTCGAGTTCGTCAAGCGCCACGGCACCGACTGAGCGTCGCCCGATGATCCGGCACGTGCTCCTCGACGCCGACGGTGTGCTCCAGTACGTCCCCGGAGGGTGGCGGGAGGCGCTGCGGGCCTACGTCGGCGACCGGGTCGACCAGTTCGTCCACGAGACGACTCTCGACGAGGCGCCCTGCTTGCGCGGGGAGGGCGACTTCCTACCGCTGCTCGCCGGCCACCTGGAGCGCTACGGCGTGACCAGGCCGGCCGCCGAGGTCTACCCCGCGATCTGGCACGACATCCACGTCGAGGAGTCGTCCCTCGGGCTGGTCCGCGACCTGCGCGAGGTCGGCGTCGGCGTGCACCTGGCGACCAACCAGGAGGCCCGGCGGGCGTCGTACATGCGCGCGACGCTGGGGTACGACGACCTGTTCGACCAGTCGTTCTACTCCTGCGAGCTCGGGGTGGCCAAGCCCGACGCGGCGTTCTTCACCACCGCCGTCGACCGGCTCGCGACCACGCCGCCCGAGGTGCTCTTCGTCGACGACCACGAGCCGAACGTCGTCGCGGCCCGCGAGGTGGGCCTGGCCGCCGAGCACTGGACGATCCCGGACGGCATCCCGCGTCTCCATGCGCTGCTCGAGGGCCACGGCATCCTCTTCTGACAACCCGTTGCGGAGACCGGTCGCCGCCGGGAGGCTGGGGCGATGTCCTCCCTGATCTCGCACACGACCGTCGACTGCGCCAACGCCTACGAGCTCTCCGAGTGGTGGAAGCCGGTCCTCGGGTACGTCGACCTGGACGGCGACCCGAACCTCCCGGGCCACGAGGAGTGCATGATCCGCGACCCCGAGACCGAGCACCAGCTGCTGTTCATCGAGGTGTCCGACACCAAGGCCGGCAAGAACCGCATCCACTTCGACCT
>JAOPXF010000415.1 GCA_025965295.1 Nocardioides sp. | reverse complement strand
CGAGGCCAGCGCCCCGGAGAGCTCCCGGGCGCCCGTGTCGAGATGGGCCTCCCGGGACTCGTGACCGAACCTCGGGTCGAACTCGTCGTGCGGCGCCGTGTAGAGGGTCGTGCCGACCCCGTCGGCGTCGGAGACGAACGACGCCCGGTCCGCTGGCGCCGCGGCGAGCGCCTCGTCGAGGTCGCCGTGGCGCAGCGCGGGCAGATCGGCGCAGAGGGCGACCGTGCGCAGCGTCGGCCAGCGTCGCCGGGCCTCGGCGGCGGCCAGTCGCAGGCTCGCGTTGAGGTCGCCGGTGACGCCGTCCGGGATCGCGGCACAGCCCAGGGCCGTCAGCTCCCCGGCGAACACGACGTCGTCCGTCACCACCAGCACCTCCGCGACCCGACCGGCCGCCAGACAGGCGGCGACGGTGTCCCGGGCGAAGGCCGCGGCGAGGTCGCGGCGGCGGTCGTCGGACAGGCCGACCAGACGGGACTTGCCGCGGGCCGGGGGCTTGACCGGGACCACAGCGGCGAACAGCTCTCGGGACATCGCCACGATCCTGTCAGGCCCGCGCGCCGACGGCTCGCCGGGTGTGTCGCGCCGAGACGCTGTCGGCCGGTCGCGACCGAGTAGCCTGCACACGACGTACGGCGCGTCACGGCCCGGGGGCCTGAGGAACGGCGAGGGTGCACGTGAAGGTTCGCAAGCTGCAGCAGAAGCGTGGCTGGGCATGGAACCTCGCGGTGCCCATCCTCAAGCCACTGCTCCTGGCCACCACCTCGCGCACCTGGATCGACGGCGAGAAGCTGCCCGAGACCGGTGGCTGCATCGTCGTGTTCAACCACCTCTCGCACGTCGACCCGCTCACCGCGGCGCACTTCGTCTACGACCACGGCCGGCTGCCTCGCTACCTCGCGAAGTCCGGTCTGTTCAAGAACCGCTTCCTCGGGTCCTTCCTCACCGCGGCCGGCCAGATCCCCGTCGAGCGGCTGAGCAAGACCGCCGTCGGGGCGTACGACGCCGCCGTCGCCGCGGTGCGCGACGGCGAGTGCGTCGTGGTCTATCCCGAGGGGACGCTCACCCGCGACCCGGCCCTGTGGCCGATGACGGGCAAGTCCGGCGCCGCGCGGATCGCGCTCGAGACCGGGTGCCCGGTGATCCCGGTCGGACAGTGGGGCGCCCAGGACCTGCTCGCGCCGTACGCGAAGACGCCGCACCTCTTCCCGCGCACGCACATCACGATGAGGGCGGGCGAGCCCGTGGACCTGAGCGACCTGGTCCCGCTGGAGCGCACGCCCGCGGTGGTGCAGCAGGCGACCGACCGGATCATGGCCGCTCTCACGGCGCTGGTCGAGGAGATCCGCGGCGAGACCGCCCCCGCCGAACGGTTCGACCCGCGCAAGGCCGGCGTCAGCCAGATCGGCAACCCGCACAAGAAGAAGGCCGAGAAGAAGGACCGTCCATGAGGCCCACAGGCAAGGTCGCCGTCTTCAGTGCCGGCTCGTGGGGCACCGCCTTCTCGATGGTCCTCGCCGACGCCGGCAACGACGTGACCCTGTGGGCGCGCCGTGAGGAGGTCGCCGCCGCGATCAACAAGACCCGGGAGAACCCCGAGTACCTGCCCGGCATCGAGCTGCCTCCGGGCGTCTCGGCGACGCACGACGCCGCGCAGGCGCTCGACGGGGCCGACCTGGTCGTGCTGGCCACGCCGTCGCAGACGATGCGCGGCAACCTGACCGAGTGGGCGCCGCACATCGCCGACGACGCCGTGATCGTGTCGATGATGAAGGGCGTCGAGCTCGGCAGCCTCAAGCGGATGAGTGAGGTGATCGCCGAGGTCACGGGTGCCGGGCCCGAGCGGGTCGCGGTGATCAGCGGACCCAACCTGGCCATGGAGATCGCCCGGCGTGAGCCCGCGGCCTCCGTGGTCGCGTGTGCCGACGAGGACGTCGCGAAGCAGGTCCAGGCGCGCATCCACACGGCCGCGTTCCGCCCCTACACCAGCGTCGACGTGCTCGGCTGCGAGGTCGGCGGTGCCTACAAGAACGTCGTCGGCCTCGCCGTGGGCATGGCGGTCGGACTCGGCTTCGGCGACAACACGACCGCGTCGGTCATCACCCGCGGCCTCGCCGAGACCGCCCGGCTCGCGATGGCGCTCGGCGCCAACCCGCTGACCCTGATGGGTCTGGCGGGCCTGGGCGACCTCGTGGCCACCTGCTCGTCACCGCTGTCGCGCAACCGGACGTTCGGGGTCAACCTCGGCAAGGGCATGACGACCGAGGAGATCTACGCGTCGACCCGCCAGGTCGCCGAGGGCGCGAAGTCCTGCTCCTCGTTGCTGGCCCTTGCCCAGCGGACCGGGGTCGACGCCCCGATCGCCCAGCACGTCGACGCCGTCGTCGCCGGGAAGATGACCGCCCAGGAGATGATGGACGCCTTCATCGCTCGGGACACGAAGGCGGAGACGGACTGACCGAGGAACGAGGTCAGGCCGTCTGTTGGTGGTCGAGCAAGCGACGCGACTGAGGGACGAAGTCGCGAGGAGCGTGTCGAGACCCGGTGAGGGGGACCTGGGACCTCAACCCACGCCGTCCAGCGCGGCGCTGAGGTCGTCCCACAGGTCGTCGACGTCCTCGATGCCCACGGAGAGGCGCACCAGCCCGTCGGGGATGGTGGCC
>JAOPXF010000219.1 GCA_025965295.1 Nocardioides sp. | reverse complement strand
GGTGACGCGGACGTGGTGCTGTCCGGTGGTGTGGAGTCGATGACCCGCGCGCCCTGGGTGCTGCCCAAGCCGTCGCGCGCCTTCCCGGCCGGCAACGTGACCGCGGTGTCGACCACGCTGGGCTGGCGCCTGGTCAACGAGCGGATGCCGGCCGAGTGGACGGTGTCCCTGGGCGAGGCCAACGAGCAGCTGCAGGAGAAGTTCTCGATCCCGCGCGAGCGGCAGGACGAGTTCGCCGCACGCTCGCACCGGCTGGCCGACGAGGCCTGGACGTCCGGCTTCTACGACGGCCTCGTGGTGCCGGTCGAAGGCGTCGACCTGGCCCGCGACGAGTCGATCCGTCCCGGCAGCACCGCCGAGAGGCTCGCGGGGCTGAAGCCGTCGTTCCGTCCCGACGGCACGATCACGGCCGGCAACGCCTCTCCCCTCAACGACGGCGCCTCCGCCGTGCTGATCGGCTCCGAGGCGGCGGCGTCGCGGGTCGGGCTGGCACCGGTGGCCCGGATCGCGGGGCGTGGCGCGGCCGCCCTGGAGCCCCAGCTCTTCGGCTTCGCCCCGGTCGAGGCGGCCGAGGCGGCCCTGCGCCGGGCCGGGATCTCCTGGTCCGACGTGAGCGCCGTGGAGCTCAACGAGGCGTTCGCGGTGCAGTCGCTCGCCTGTGTCGACGCGTGGGACATCGACCCCGAGATCGTGAACACGAAGGGTGGCGCGATCGCGATCGGCCACCCGCTGGGCGCGTCCGGTGGCCGGATCCTCGGCACCCTCGCCGCGCGCCTGGCCGAGTCCGGTGACCGCTGGGGCGTGGCCGCGATCTGCATCGGCGTCGGCCAGGCGCTGGCCGTGGTGCTGGAGAACGTGTCGTGACGGCGGTCTGCGCGAGCGCCGCCGAGGCGGTGGCCGGGGTCGAGGACGGCTCGACCGTGCTCATCGGTGGGTTCGGGATGGCGGGCATGCCGGTCGCGCTGATCGACGCGCTGATCGACCAGGGCGCCACCGACCTGACCGTCGTCTCGAACAACGCCGGCAACGGCGACACCGGCCTGGCGGCGCTGCTGGCGAAGGGCCGGGTCCGCAAGATGGTCTGCTCGTTCCCGCGGCAGGTCGACTCGTACGTGTTCGACGGGCTCTACCGCGAGGGGAAGGTCGAGCTCGAGGTCGTGCCGCAGGGCAACCTGGCCGAGCGGATGCGGGCCGCCGGTGCCGGGATCGGTGCGTTCTTCTGTCCCACCGGTGTCGGTACGCCGCTGGCGGAGGGCAAGGAGACCCGCGAGATCGACGGGCGGACCTACGTCCTGGAGTACCCCATCCGGGGCGACGTCGCCCTGATCGGCGCGCACGTGGCCGACCGGATGGGCAATCTCGTCTACCGCAAGACCGCCCGCAACTTCGGCCCCGTGATGGCCACCGCGGCCACCACGACGATCGCGCAGGTGGCCCGTGTCGTGGCGAGCGGTGAGCTCGATCCCGAGGCCGTGGTGACCCCGTCCATCTACGTCGACAGGATCGTTGCGGTATGAGCCCCAGCAAGGCACTCAGCAAGGACGAGATGGCCGCGCTGGTCGCGCGCGACATCCCCCAGGGCTCGTACGTGAACCTCGGCATCGGGCAGCCCACTTTGGTCGCCGACTTCCTGGCACCCGACTCCGGCGTGGTGCTGCACACCGAGAACGGCATGCTCAACATGGGCCCGGCGGCCGTCGGTGGCGAGATCGACCCGGACCTGACCAACGCCGGCAAGATCCCCGTCACCGAGCTCCCCGGTGCGTCGTACTTCCACCACGCGGACTCGTTCGCGATGATGCGCGGCGGCCACCTCGACGTCTGTGTCCTGGGCGCCTTCCAGGTCGCCGCCAATGGCGACCTCGCCAACTGGCACACCGGGGCGGCCGACGCCATCCCCGCGGTCGGCGGGGCGATGGACCTCGCGATCGGCGCCAAACGGGTCTTCGTGATGATGACGCTCTTCGCCAAGGACGGCTCGCCCAAGCTGGTGCCGTCGTGCACCTATCCCCTCACCGGGGTCGGCTGCGTCGACCGGGTCTACACCGACGTCGCCACCTTCCAGGTGGGCCCGGACGGTGCCGTCGTCCTCGAGACGTTCGGCATCACGTTCGCAGATCTCGCCGCGCGCCTCGACGTACCACTGAGACGTGCGGAAGACGCCGCGGGGGCCTGACCGGAGCCGCCGTCCGCGCGCCTCGCGGACTCCGGCTCCGGACGGCGACGCTGCTGATACCTTCACGCGCATGGGCACCACAGCGTCGCTCGCGGTCCAGCGACGTCGGTTCAGGATCGCAGCACCCAGCGCGGCGCTGCTGGCGGCCGTCTTCGCGGTGCTCCTCAACGACGCGTTCTCCGAGACCATCCGCCAGGCCGCCTCCGGTGCGGGCCTGCTCGTCGCCGGCGTCTTCGCCGCCGTCAGCTGCGGCATGCGGGCGGCTCAGACGCTGGGGCGCCGTCGCCGGTCCTGGCGGCTGCTCACCACCGCGGCGGTCGTGGCGATCCTCGGCAACGTCTGGGTGACCGCCGTCGGCGCGGACCCGGTCGAGTCCCCGAGCGTGATCGGGGAGTTCAGCATCGCCGTGGCGCTGCTGCTCTCGATCGCCGGTCTGCTCAGCTTCCCCAGCGTCCGCCGGCGCGGCATCGACCTGCTCGTCATGTCCCTCGACGGGCTGGTCGCCGCGGGTGCCGTCCTCGTCATCGCGTCGGTGCTCGTCTACGCCGAGCTCCTCGACGCCAGCAGCGCCAACTTCGCGGCGCGCTTCACGACGCTGCTCTTCCCGATCCTCGACGTCGTGCTCGCGACCGTCGCGTTGCTCCTGGTCCTGCGGGGCAGCGGTGCCGACCGCCCCGCGCTCGCCCTGATCGCGGCCGGTTTCGTCATGTACGCCATCGGCGACCTCGCGTTCGCGGTCCTCGCGGAGCAGGAGACCTTCGAGTTCGGTACCCCGCTCGACCTGGGCTGGATCCTCGGCTACCTGCTGATCGCCCTGGCCGCGTGGTACCCCAGCACCGAGACCGACGCCCCGGTCCACACCGTCGGTGCCGGCGGCTCCGACGCGCGCGGGACGATCATGGTCTTCACGGTGCTCGTGGTGGCCGCGGGGGTCCAGGTCGGCTTCGGCACCGAGAGCCGGCTGCGGGGCACCCAGACGGTCCTGTGGCTGATCCTCATCCTCGCCGCCGGGACCCGGCAGGCGCTGCTCGCCGCCGACAACGCCGCCCTGCGCCGTGGCCTGGAGCGCCGGGTGCGGGAGCAGACCGCCGACCTGCGTCGCCTGGTCCGGCAGACCGAGGTGCTGCTCACCTCCGTCGGCGACGGCATCTACGGCGTCGACCACGACGGGCGGGTCACGTTCGTCAACCCCTCCGGCGCCGCCGTGCTCGGCTACGAGGCCGACGAGCTGCTCGGGCACAACGCCCACGAGAAGTTCCACGCGCCGGCCCCCGACGGCACGCCGTACCCCTGGACCGGGTGCTACGTCGCCGACGCGATCCGCGGGGGCGTGGTGGCCAACGCGGAGGAGGACGCCTACGTCCGGTCCGACGGCGGCATCGTCCCGGTCGAGATCACCGCCAGCCCGGTCATGGACGAGGAGGAGCTCCGTGGGGCGGTCGTGGTCTTCCGCGACGTGACCCAGCGTCGCGAGGTCGACCGGATGAAGAACGAGTTCCTCTCCGTCGTCAGCCACGAGCTGCGCACGCCGCTCACCTCGATCCGGGGCTCCCTGGGTCTGCTGGCGGCCGGGACACTCGGTGAGCTCACCCCCCGGGCCGACTCGATGGTGACGATCGCGCTGCAGAGCAGCGAGCGGCTCACGCGCCTGATCAACGACCTGCTGGACATGGAGCGGATCGAGTCCGGCACCCGCCCGATGGAGGTGACGGCCCTCGACGCGTCGTACCTCTGCGCCGCCGCGGCGAAGCAGATCGACGGGCTGGCGACCTCGGTCGGGGTCCGGGTGGCGCTCGGCCCCTGCGAGGGCCGGGTCCTCGCGGACGAGGACCGCATCATGCAGACGCTGACCAACCTGCTCGGCAACGCCATCAAGTACTCCGACGCGGGCGAGGTCGTCACGATGGACGCCGCCGAGCAGGACGGGCACGTCGTCTTCCGGGTCCTCGACGAGGGCCGCGGCATCCCGGCCGACAAGCTGGAGAGCATCTTCGAGCG
>JAOPXF010000382.1 GCA_025965295.1 Nocardioides sp. | reverse complement strand
TGGTGTTGGCAGACGTCGTGGTCTTGTTCTTGACCGTGATCTCCTGCGGGTCGTGCAGGTACTTCTGCGAGATGCGGCGGATCTGTGCCGGCATCGTCGCGGAGAACAGGGCGATCTGCTTGTCGTCTGGGGTGTCGGCGAGGATGGTCTCGACGTCCTCGGCGAAGCCCATCTTCAGCATCTCATCGGCCTCGTCGAGCACGAGGTACTTGAGCTGCGAGAGGTCGAGGGTGCCCTTGTCGAGGTGGTCCATGATCCGTCCCGGCGTGCCGACGACGATGTGCACGCCGCGGCGCAGGGCGCTGAGCTGCACGCCGTACCCCTGGCCGCCGTAGACCGGCAGCACGTGCACGCCGCGCAGGTGGGCGCCGTACTTCTCGAACGCCTCGCACACCTGGAGCGCGAGCTCACGGGTGGGGGCGAGGACCAGGGCCTGCGGCTTCTTCTGCTTGAGGTCGAGCCGGGACAGGATCGGCAGCGCGAACGCGGCCGTCTTGCCGGTGCCGGTCTGCGCCAGGCCGACCACGTCGCGGCCCGCGAGGAGCGGCGGGATGGTCGCGGCCTGGATGGCGGACGGCGTCTCGTAGCCCACGTCGCGCAGGGCCTTCAGGACCGCGTCGTCGAGGCCGAGCTCCGCGAAGGTCGGGGTCGCCTCGCCGGTGGGCTCGTTCTCGTCGGTCGTCATGGAAATCAACGGTAGTGGGTGTGGCGCCTCACGTCCGATTCGCGGGCGCGGAGACACTGCTCACTCCACGGTGACGGACTTGGCGAGGTTGCGGGGCTTGTCGATGTCGTGGCCCAGCCGCAGCGCCGCGTGGTAGGCCAGCAGCTGCAGCGGCACGGTGAGCAGGATCGGGTCGAGCTCGCGCTCGTTGCGGGGTACGTCGATCCGCACGGCCTCGACGTCACCGAGGTCGACGTCGGCATGGGTGACCACCACCAGCGGGCCGCGGCGGGCCGCGATCTCGTGGAGGGCGGCGACGTTGCGGTCGGTCAGCTCGTCACCCGGGACGATGGCGACCGTGGGCACCGCCTCGGAGATCAGCGCGAGCGGACCGTGCTTGAGCTCGGAGGTCTGGTAGGCCTCCGCGTGCCGGTAGGAGATCTCCTTGAACTTCTGCGCGCCCTCGCGCGCGACCGGGAAGCCGCGCACCCGCCCGACGAAGAAGAGGCTCTCGGCCTCGGCGAGCGAGGTCGCGATCGCGGCCAGCTCGTCTTCGCGCTCGAGCATCTCGGCGAGCTGGCCGGGCAGCTGCTGGAGCCCCGCGATCAGCCGCTTGCCGTCCGCGATCGAGAGGTCCCGCACCCGCCCGAGCTGGAGCGCGAGCAGCGCGAAGCCGAGGAACATGTTGGTCAGCGCCTTCGTGGACGCGACCGCGACCTCGGGCCCCGCGTGCAGATAGATGCCGCCGTCGCACTCGCGCGCGATGGCGCTGCCGACCACGTTGACCAGCCCGATGACGCGGCCGCCCTTGCGTCGGATCTCCTGCACGGCGAGCAGGGTGTCGATGGTCTCGCCCGACTGGCTGACCGCGACGTAGAGCGTGTCCGACACGATGATCGGGTTGCGGTAGCGGAACTCGCTGGCCGCCTCGGCGTCGGCGGGGATACGCGCCAGCTCCTCGAGGAGCGCGGCCCCCATCTGGCCGACGTAGTACGCCGAGCCGCAGCCCAGGATCTTCACGCGGCGGATCGCGCGGGTCTCCCGGGCGTCCATGTTCAGACCGCCGAGGTGGGCGGTGCCGAAGCGCTCGTCGAGCCGGCCGCGCAGCACACGCTCCGCGGCGGCGGGCTGCTCGACCATCTCCTTGTGCATGAACGAGTCGTGGTCGCCGGCGTCGTACGACGACGGGTCGATGTCCAGCGTGGTGGCGGTCTTGTTCGTGGAGGTGAGGTCCTGGCGGTACGTCGTGAAGCCGCCGGCGGTCAACGTGGCCATCTCACCGTCGTCGAGGTAGGCGATCGTCGTCGTGTAGCGGACGAGCGCCGCCAGGTCGGAGGCGACGTGCATCTCCTTGTCCCCGACGCCGATGATCAGCGGGCTGCCGTTGCGGGCGACCACGATCCGGTCGGGGAAGTCGGCGTGCATCACGGCGACGCCGTAGGTCCCCTCGATCGCGGACAGGGCGTCGCGCACCTTGCCCTCGAGGGTGTCGGCCCCGGAGCGCGCGACCAGGTGCGCGAGCACCTCGGTGTCGGTGTCGCTGGCGAGGTCGACGCCCTGATCGGCGAGCCGGTGCCGCAGCGCGGCCGCGTTGTCGATGATCCCGTTGTGGACGACGGCGACCTCACCCGAGGCGTCGACGTGCGGGTGGGCGTTCACGTCGTTGGCGGGTCCGTGGGTGGCCCAGCGGGTGTGGCCGATGCCGAGCTTCCCCGCGAACCGCTTGGGCAGCTCCTCGCTCAGCTGGCGGACCCGGCCGGCCCTCTTGGCGACCTTGACGCCGGTCGGTCCCAGCACCGCGACGCCCGCGGAGTCGTAGCCGCGGTGCTCCAGGCGGGTGAGACCCTCCAGCAGCAGCGGAGCGGCCTGCTGGCCGCCGACGTAGCCGACGATTCCGCACATGTTCGACTTCCTCTCTCTCGGTTCCTACCGGGTCTCGACACGCCGGTCGCGACCTCGTTCCTCGGTCGCGCGGCTCGCTCGACCACCATCAGCGGATCCCGCTGGCGCGTCTCCGCTCAGCCGTAGATGATGCGGCGCAGCTGCCGCTCGGTGAGGCCGGGGGCGGCGACCACGCGGGCCGCCAGCTCCTCGGCGAGCTGCGCGAAGATCTCGTCGTTCTTCGCGCCGTAGGTCTTCAGGTGCGCGTGCCGGCGGCGGACGTAGGCCTCAACCGGTTCGGAGTGGAAGGAGAGCACGTCCTCCACCACCCGGATCGCCTCGGCGTCCGAGAGGCCGGTGCTGGCGACGATGCGTTCGACCAGGGCGGGGTCGGGAGGGACGGACACGCGGACAATCGTGGGGTCACCGCCCCGGTTTGGCAACTTCCTGCCCGAAATCGGGCAGATTCCCTCCATTCGTCCCGACCGTCGACAATTGTGCGGTCTCGGCGCAGCCACGCGCAGGGGGAGCGGCGTGCCCGCGACACGCCATCGTGGCGGGTCCCAGTGGAGCGCGGACCACCGATTCGGGCGACTTTGACCCCCACAGGTGGAAGTGCGGTACTCTTGGTGAACGGAAAGTGAACAGGAGGTGTCACATGAGGGACTCGCAGATGACCACTGGGCTCACCATGCGGTGGGTGCCGGTCGTCGACGACCGCGGGCGGACCCACATGGAGGCCCGCTGGGCGGTCGACCCGTCCGAGCACGCCCCGGTCCACGCCTCGCACGCCGCCTGACCGGGCACCACCCAGCACCACAGCAGGGCCGCGGGTCCACGGGGGGACCGCGGCTCTGCTGGTGCTGCTGGGTGTGCGGGGTCAGGCGGCGTGCGACGCGTGGA
>JAOPXF010000319.1 GCA_025965295.1 Nocardioides sp. | reverse complement strand
GCCGCCGGCCAGCATCCGGCGGGTCGTGCACCACGCCCAGGGCAGCAGGGCGGCGACCAGCTGGCCAGCCACCCAGCGCGGTGCGTCGTTGGTGAGGGTGAAGCCGCACAGCGGTACGGCGACCGCCGCCGCCGCGGCGAGGCCGGGGCGGACGCCGTACGTGCGGGCCAGGACGAAGCAGCCGGTGACCGAGATCGTGACGATCACGAACTTGAGCAGGGTCGCGTAGACCACCACCTGAGGCGCCACGGCGGCACCGAGGGCGATGAGCGCGGTGAGCGGGCTGTAGAGGCCCTCCTGGCCCTCGGCGAGCGGGTTGCCCGCCGACCCGGCCTGGGCATCGAACATCGGCCACCGGCCCCGCAGGAGGGCGTCCCCGAAATGGTGGAACCAGCCGTAGTAGGCGTTCGCGGTGTCGCCCTGGAAGTAGTGCCGACCGTCCCCGAGCAGCGGGAACGCCCAGGCGGCCCAGACCGCCACGAGGGCGACGAACAGCCACCGGAGGTCGCTGCGGTCGCGGCCCCCTGTTGGGCTCACGCGCCCGCCACCTGCAGGTCCGCGGTGCGCAGCCGCGACGCGATGTCGTCGGCGGTGCGGCGCAGCCCCACCGGGAACGGTGTCGTGGCGAGCGCGTCGAGCTCCGGCCACACTCCCGAGCGCAGCCGCAGGTCACGGACCTGCGGCCCCGTCACCGAGCGGGTGGAGAGTTGGGGCCGGCGCCGGAAGACCCGCCCCGACTCGCCGATGACGGCGGCGACGCTGAGCGACTGCCCGGAGGCCAGCACCTTGGTGACCACCGTGCCGGGCGGCTCGTCGGCCAGCAGGTCGAGGCCGGTCACGACCATCGCCGCCGCGTCGGCGACGAAGAGGTAGTCGCGCAGGGTGTCGAGGGAGACATAGACGTGCAGCGTGGTCCTGGTGAGCTGGCTCAGGCAGACCTGGGAGACGAGACCCTGGGGCTTCGCGAGGTCCTGGCCCGGTCCGTAGAGGTTGGCCAGCCGGCCCACCAGGACCCGCGTGCCACCCGCGGCGACCGCGCCCATCACCTCCTCCATCGCCAGCTTCGCCCGGCCGTACGGCGCCAGTGCGTTCGTCGCGGACTCCTCGCCGAACGGGGCGGGGTCGGGGGAGCCGGCGTACACGCCGCCGGCGGAGGACGCCAGGAACATCGCTGCGGGCCGCGACGCGGCGCTGTCGGCGAACGCCCGGAAGAGCGCGAGCTCGGCGGCCACGTCCTCGGCGGGTGTGGCCACGACCCCGGCACCCGCGGTCCACACCAGCCGCCACCTCTCGGACTCCTGCGCGGCCGCGCGGGTCGCCTCGACCAGCGCCGCGAGCGCGGCGTCGTGGTCGCCCCAGGGCACGTCGACGGTGCGGACACACCCGCCGCGGCGCCGCACCTGCGCCTCGACCTGACGGCCGAGGAGGCCCCGGCCGACCACGAGGGTCGTCACCGCGCGGCCTCCTCGCCCGCGCGGAGCGGGGCCACACCCCCGCTGCCCAGTGGACCCTCCTCGGGGTCACGCACGATGACGTAGAGCGGCCGGCCCATGGCCATGTTGACGGCCACGCCGACGTACTCCGCGACGACACCGAGCGAGACCAGGACGAAGCCGGACGCGATCAGCGTCACCACCATCATCGAGGCCCAGCCCTGGACGGGGACGTTGCCCTCGATCCGGGTCCAGACGATCGCGACGGCCCCGGCGAACCCGAGGACGGCGAGCAGGATGCCGACCAGGCTCACCAGGCGGAGCAGCCGCGTGCCGCCCGTGACGACCATCCGCCGGTAGTGCGAGAGCAGGGTCCCGAGCCGGTATCCGGACGGGCGGTCCGCCTCGGCGCGGAGGCTGACGGGGCAGGTGGCGACCCGGCGCGCGACCCACCCGAGGGCGATGTCGAGGTAGACCCCCGACCCGGCGTACGCCGCGACGCTGCGGGCGATCTCGCCGAGCACCAGCCGGTAGCTGTTGAAGCTGCTGGCCGCGCGGTCGCCGGTGATCCAGCGCAGCGAGGTCTTGGCGCCCCAAGACGTGACGTTGCGGAACAGGCCGTGCGGAGCCTTGTTCGTGGGGGCGGCGTACACCAGGTCGGCCCGCTGCGCGATCGCCCGGTCGAGCATCGCGCCGAGGTCGGCCGGGTCGTGCTGGCGGTCCTCGTCGAGCGTCGCGACCCAGTCGCCCCCCGACGACGCCATGCCTGCCATCGTGGCGGCGTGCTGGCCGTAGTTGCGGCTGAGCCACACCGGCCGCACCCAGTCGTGGGCCGCGGCGAGGCGACGGATCACGACGTCGGAGTCGTCGGGGCCGCAGTCGTGGACGAGGACCACCTCGGTGACCCTCGCCAGGTGCCCGTCGGGCGTGTGGAACGGCGCCACCAGCGCGGCGATCTCGCGCACCAGCTCGTCGAGGGTCGTGGCGCCGCGATAGACGGGCACCACGACGGACAGGGTGTGCTCGCGCGCGGCGCTCATCGAACCGCTCCCCCGGGCCTCCGGGCGGCCACGACGACCGACGACCCGAACGGCAGGTCGACCCGGTCGAGCAGCCACCTGTCGATCCCGGTCGCGGCCAGCATCGTCCGCTCGACCCAGGGCGAGAGCTCCGGGAGGGCGGGCACCGTCCCCTCCGGGAGCCGCGGCGCCCCGCTCCCCCGCTCCCGCCACCGGGTGCGGAGCCGGTCGGCCGCGAAGAAGGGGAACGTCCCCGCAAAGAGGTACGACGCCCGCAGCACCTCCAGGCCCTGGGCCTCGACGGCGCGCACCGCGCGGGCCCGCGTGTAGCGACGGTGGTGGTGGTTGTGCTCGTCGAAGTGCGTCCAGGCCCACTGGTAGGCGGGCACGCTCATCAACAGGCGCCCGCCCGGCGCGAGGACCCGGGTCACCTCGGCGAGCGCCCGGCCCTCCGGCTCGCAGTGCTCGATGACGTCGAATGCGGCCACCAGGTCGAAGGCCCCGTCACCGAAGGGCAGCTCGGTGACCGAGGCGCACACGTCGCCCGGCCGGAGCCCGCGCGGATCCACGTCGACGGCCACCCGCTGGCCGGCCCGCGCCAGCCACCCGACGCTCGGACCGTCGGCGCTGCCGACGTCGAGCACGCGAGCCGGACGCCCCACGTGGCTCCGGAGCGCGATCCGGAGCAGGTCGGACCGCGCGCGGTACCACCAGTAGTCCGGTTGCCCGAGGGAGGGTGAACCAGCCGAGAACATGTCCCACATGCTCGCACGGCCGGGGCTGGGGACGCGTCCACGAGACACACCCTAGGCTCGCGCCATGACGACGACGCTGGTCCTGGCCTCCGCCTCCCCGGCCCGCCTCGCGACCCTGCGCGGCGCGGGTCTCGACCCCGTCGTCATCGTCTCGGGCGTCGACGAGTCGCGGCTCGACGGGCTGCCGCCGGCCGAGCTGGCCCTCCAGCTGGCCGAGCTCAAGTGCGCCGCCGTGGCGGGTCGTGACGACCTCCCCCCGGGGGCGCTGGTGCTCGGCTGCGACTCCGTCCTCGAGCTCGACGGAGCGCCGTTCGGCAAGCCCGCGGACGCCGACGAGGCGGTCCGGCGGTGGCGGTCGATGCGCGGCCGCACGGGCATCCTCCGGACCGGCCACTGCCTGCGCGACAGCGCGGACGGCCGGGTCGCCGCGGCCACGGCGTCGACCACCGTGCACTTCGCGGACGTCGACGACGACGAGATCGCGGCGTACGTCGCCACCGGCGAGCCGCTGCACGTGGCGGGTGCGTTCACGGTGGACGGCCTGGGCGGTGCGTTCGTGACCGGGATCGAGGGTGACCACCACAACGTGGTCGGGGTGAGCCTGCCGCTGGTCAGGGAGATGGTGGCAGAGCTCGGCCACTCGTGGACCGCCCTGTGGGCTCGCTGAGCGGCTCGTGCGGGTCGCCCGCGAGGTGCGGCAGCGCGAGGTGCGGCAGGTGGATCGGCCGCTTGAACACGAAGGTGCGGAACAGGTAGAACCGCGCGACCAGCCCGAGGAACAACCCGATCACGTTGGCTGAGATGTTGTCCGAGAGGGGGTCGGCCAGCCCGAGGACGTTGCGGCTGATCGCCAGACACCCGATCGGCAGCGCCATCGTGACCACGTTGATGACGACGAACGCGAGGCGTCCGCCGTCCGCCTGGCGGGGTGGCCGGTCCCGGAAGGCCCAGCTGCGGCTGCCGCGGTAGCTGATCACCATGCCGACCGTGTTGGCCACGACGTAGGCGACGAAGACGTGGTCGTCGAGGAGCGCCTCGTGCCCGGTGTTGAAGCCGTGGACGAGCAGGTTGAACAGGAAGAGGGCCACGATGGTGGCCACACCGCCGACGGTGAGGAACCTACCCACCTCGGCGAGCAGGTGCCGCCAGCGGGTTCCCATGGGGGCAAGGCTAGCCAACGCATCCCCCGAACGCCGTCAGCCGGCCCGAATTCGCGCGCCCCGGGGATCCGCCCGGGGCCCGGTGCTCAGCCCGTGAAGAGGGTCGCGGCCTTGCGGACGGTCTCGACCAGGCCGTAGACCAGCGGGATCCCGACCAGTGCCCACGCGAGCGTGATGCGTGCGGTCATGCCTTCGCCTCCTCTCGGTCGAGGTGGCTGTCGGGGACGTGGAACCGCTCGTCGACCGGACGGATCAGCAGGTTGGCCACGGAGCCGATCGCGAGCAGCACCACCATGGTGAGCAGCGCCGGACGGTAGTCGGCCGCCACCAGCTCACCCGGCGTCCCGCGGGCGTCGAGGAACTTGTTCACGATGAGCGGTCCGACCACGCCGGCGGCGGCCCAGGCAGTCAGCAGCCGGCCGTGGATCGCGCCGACCTGGTAGCTGCCGAACAGGTCGCGGAGGTACGCCGGCACGGTGGCGAAGCCGCCCCCGTAGAACGAGATGATCACCGCGGCCAGGAGCACGAACATGCCGGTCGACGACGAGCCGAAGAGCGCGAGCAGGACGTAGAGCACCAGACCGACCCCGAGGTAGCCGACGTAGATGGGCTTGCGCCCGATCAGGTCGGAGGTCGAGGACCAGACGAACCGGCCGGCCATGTTCGCGATCGAGAGCAGCCCGACGAAGCCGGCCGCGCTCGCGGCGCTCACGCTCGACGTGGACCCCTCACGGAAGAAGTCCTGGATCATCGGGGCGGCCTGCTCGAGGATGCCGATGCCGGCCGTCACGTTGCAGAAGAGCACGACCCACAGCAGCCAGAACTGCGGGGTGCGGATCGCGTTCGCCGCCGAGACGCTCGCGGTGGTGACCAGGGTGCGAGTGGCGACCTCGGAGGCGTCGAACCCCTCCGGCTTCCAGTCCCGGACCGGGACGCGGACCGTGAAGGCGCCGAACATCATGAAGCAGAAATAGACCAGGCCGAGGGTGACGAACAGGAGCATCACTGCGTGCCCGTCGGGCACCGAGGTCGGGTCGCCCGCGTCGTACGACGCGTCGTACAGCCCGAGCAGCCGGCCGCTCAGCGGGCTCGCGATCAGCGCACCGCCGCCGAAGCCCATGATCGCCATGCCGGTGGCCAGGCCGGGGCGGTCGGGGAACCACTTGATCAGGGTGGAGACCGGGGAGATGTAGCCGATCCCGAGCCCGATCCCGCCGATGAAGCCGTAGCCGAGGTAGACCAGCCACAGGTGACCCGTGCCGATCCCGATCGCGCCGACGAGGAATCCGACGCTCCAGAAGCACGCCGAGACGAACATCGCCGCTCGCGGCCCGTTCGTGTCCACCCAGGTCCCGGCCACCGCGGCGGAGAGCCCGAGCATCACGATCGCGATCGAGAAGATCACGCCCACCGAGGTGAGGCTGGTGTCGAAGTGCTTGACGAGCGCGGTCTTGTAGACGCTGGTCGCGTAGACCTGACCGATGCACAGGTGCACCGCGAGAGCGGCGGGTGGGATCAGCCAGCGGCTGTAGCCGGGGCCGGCCACCGTTCTCTCACGGGCAAGGAATGACGGAACCACGAGACACCTCCGAGTCGACTGCAACCCGCTCTTACCCAGGTGGCGGCCGTCACATGCGTCCGCCGCCCACTCAGGCGGTCGTGCCGGGCTCCAGGCGGGCGCCGGTGGCCAGCCGCACGCCGACCCCCACGACCGAGCCGCGGCCCACCAGCGTCACGGCGTCCGGGTCGTCGGTGCCGTCGGCATCGGGCCCGGAGACGACCGCGTCACGCTCCACCACACAGCCCTGGTCGACGACGCTCCAGTGCACGCGGGCACCCGCGCGCACCACGGAGTCGGCGAAGACCACGCTGTCGTGCACCTCGGCGCCCGCCTCGACGACCACGCCGGGCCCGAGCACGCTGCGGCGTACGAGGCCGGCGACCCTCGCGCCCGGGCTCACCAGGCTGTCGACGACGTCGGCGCCGTCGAGCAGGCGGGCCGGCACCCGCTGGGGCTGCCGGCTGATCATCGGCCAGGACCGCTCACCGAGCACGCCCAGGTCGTCGGTCAGCACGTCGTGGTGCGCCTGCAGGTAGTGGTGCGGCTGCCCGACGTCGCGCCAGTAGCCCTTCATCGGGTGCACCACCGTCCGGCCCCGCTCGACGAGGCGCGGGAGCAGGTGCTCACCGAAGTCGCCGAGACCGGTGTCCCCCGGCTCGCTCTCGGCCGAGAGCTCGCGGTGCAGCTCCTCCAGGACCGCGACCAGGACGCCGGGGTCGTAGACGAAGACCTCCGTCGCGATGGTGCCCGAGTCGGGGTCGTCCGGCTTGTAGTCGAAGTCGGTCACCCGGCCCGAGCCGTCGGACGATACGACGGCGTGGTCCCCCGCCTCCTCGACGGGGACCTCGGTGGTCACGACCGTGCACTCCGCCCCGGCGTCCCGGTGCGTGTCGACGACGTCGAGGTAGTCGAGGCGGTAGACGTGGTCGGCGCTCAGCACGATCACGACGTCCGGCTCGAACCCGGTGATCTGGTCACGGATGCGGAAGAGCTCGTCGGCGTTGCCCTTCGCGAAGCCGTCCTCGTCGAGGCTGCCGGTGCCCTCCTGCGGCATCAGCAGCCGGAGCCCACCGCGGTTGCGGTCGAGGTCCCAGGGCCGGCCGTTCGCGACCTGCTCCTCGAGCGTCGAGCCCTGGAACTGCACGGAGAGCCAGACGTCGCTGATCCCGCTGTTCGCCAGGTTCGAGAGGGGGAAGTCCACGAGCTGGTAGACGCCCGCGAACGGCAGCGCGGGCTTGGCCCGCTCCCGGGTGAGGACGTCCATCCGGCCGCCGGCGCCGCCGGCCTGGATGATGGCGAGGATGCGCTGTCTGCTCATACGGCATCGTCACACGGGCCCGGTTGGACCGCCTCACCCGCGGGGGTCACTCGACCGGCAGGCCGAGCCCGCGCGCGATCAGCATGCGCTGCACCTCGGAGGTGCCCTCACCGATCTCGAGCACCTTGGCGTCGCGGTAGAAGCGGGTGACGGGGTACTCCTCCATGAAGCCGTAGCCGCCGAAGACCTGGGTCGCGATCCGGGTCGCGGTGACCGCCGACTCGGTGGCGTAGAGCTTGGCGACGGACGCGGCCTGCTTGAACTCCTTCGTCGAGGCGCCTCCCCCACCGGTCATCGAGTCCTTCATCGCGGCGGCGCGGTAGGTCAGCAGGCGGCTGGCGTGCAGCATCACCTCGAGATCGGCGATCTGGAAGGCGAGGCCCTGCTTGCGGCCGATCGGCCCACCGAAGGTCTGCCGCTCGCCGGCGTACTGGACGCTCATGTCGACGCAGGCCTGGATGCAGCCGACGGCGAGGGCGGCGATCGCGACCCGCCCGTCGTCGAGCGTCGCGAGGAACTGCGCGTAGCCGCGACCGCGCTCCCCCAGCAGGTTGGCCTCGGAGACGCGTGCGTCGTCGAAGCTCAGCGGGTGGGTGTCGGAGGCGTGCCAGCCGAGCTTGTCGTAGGCCTTCTCGGCGGTGAAACCGGGCGTGCCCGCGGGCACCATGATCGTGCTGATCTCGGGGCGCTCCTCGGTGGTCGAGCCGGTCGAGGCCCGGGAGCCGGTGCGTGCCGTGACCGTGACGACGCTCGTGATCTCGGAGCCGGAGTTGGTGATGAACTGCTTGGCGCCGTTGACGACCCACTCGCCACCGACCAGCTCGGCCTTCGTCCTCGTCGCGCCGGCGTCGGAGCCCGCGCCGGGCTCGGTGAGCCCGAAGCCCGCGAGCTTCTCGCCGGCGACCAGGTCCGGCAGCCAGGTGCTCTTCTGCTCCTCGGTGCCGAAGGTGAGAATCGGGTTGATGCCGAGCCCGACGGCCGCCTCGAGGGTGATGCCCATGGACTGGTCGACGCGGCCGATCTCCTCGATCGCCACGCAGAGACTGGTGAAGTCGCCGTCCTCGCCGGCGCCGCCGTACTCCTCGGGGGACGTGAGGCCCATCAGCCCGAGCTTGCCCATCTTGTGCACCACGTCGACCGGGAAGTGGTGGTCGCGGTCCCACTGCGCGGCGTACGGCGCGATCTCGGCCTCCGCGAACTCGCGGACGCTGCGGCGGAACTCTTCGTGCTCTCGGGACAGCTCGTACGTCATGCCCGCATCGTAGCCGGGAGGTTAGCGTTTGTTAACCACGCACGGCGGCGAGGCCCACGGGTAGGTGAGACCTGGCGCGCCCGGGACGGCCGGTGGCGATACCCTGCGCTGCGGAGACCACGCAGCCCTTCGGGGCAGAGAGCAGGAGTGTCAGGTGCCGGACAGCAAGCCACTGCAGAAGGTCCTCATCGCCAACCGGGGTGAGATCGCGGTCCGCGTGATCCGGGCCTGCAAGGACGCGGGCATCGGGAGCGTCGCGGTCTACGCCGACCCCGACCGGGACGCACTGTTCGTCCGGATCGCCGACGAGGCACACTCTCTCGACGGCGCGACCCCGGCCGACTCCTACCTCGACATCGACAAGATCATCGACGCGGCGAAGAAGTCCGGTGCCGACTCGGTGCACCCGGGCTACGGCTTCCTGGCCGAGAACGCCGACTTCGCGCAGGCGGTCATCGACGCGGGGCTGACCTGGATCGGCCCGCCCCCCAAGGCCATCGAGGCGCTGGGCGACAAGGCCAAGGCCAAGCACATCGCCGAGGCCGCCAACGCGCCCCTCGCCCCCGGCACCAAGGACCCGGTCAAGGACGCGGACGAGGTCGTCGCGTTCGCCGAGGCCAACGGGCTGCCGGTCGCCATCAAGGCGGTCTTCGGCGGCGGCGGTCGCGGCCTCAAGGTCGCCCGCACCCTCGAGGAGATCCCCGACGCCTACGAGTCGGCGGTCCGCGAGGCGATCTCGGCGTTCGGCCGCGGCGAGTGCCTCGTCGAGAAGTTCCTCGACAAGCCGCGCCACGTCGAGACCCAGTGCCTGGCCGACCAGCACGGCAACGTGGTCGTGGTCTCCACCCGCGACTGCTCGCTCCAGCGGCGCAACCAGAAGCTCGTGGAGGAGGCGCCCGCGCCGTTCCTCTCCGACGACCAGGTCGCCCGGCTCTACGAGTCCTCCAAGGCGATCCTGCGCGAGGCCGGCTACTACGGCGCGGGCACGTGCGAGTTCCTGGTCGCCCAGGACGGCACCATCTCCTTCCTCGAGGTCAACACCCGGCTCCAGGTCGAGCACTGCGTCTCCGAGGAGGTCACCGGGCTCGACCTGGTCCGCGAGATGTTCCGCATCGCCGCGGGAGAGGAGCTGGGCTACGACGACCCCGAGATCCGCGGCCACTCGATCGAGTACCGCATCAACGCCGAGGACGGCGGCCGCAACTTCATGCCGGCCCCGGGCACCCTCTCGGCGTGGTCGCCCCCGAGCGGACCCGGCGTACGCCTCGACGGTGGCTACGAGAACGGCGAGACGATCCCCGGCTCCTTCGACTCCCTCATCGCCAAGCTGATCGTCACCGGCCGCGACCGCACTCAGGCGCTCGAGCGCTCACGGCGCGCGCTCGACGAGTTCGTGGTCGACGGCATGCCGACGGTCATCCCCTTCCACCGCGCGGTCGTGAGGGACCCGGCGTACGTCGGACCCTCCAACCCCTCGGGCAAGGGCGACTTCACCGTCTACACCCAGTGGATCGAGACCGACTTCGACAACCAGATCGAGCCCTACGCCGGAGACTCGGCCGAGGCCGAGGAGCCGGCCGAGCGCCAGAAGGTCGTCGTCGAGGTCGGTGGCCGCCGGCTCGAGGTCAGCCTGCCCGCCGGGCTCGGCGGCCTGGCGGCAGGTCCGGCCGCGGGCGCCAAGAAGCCCAAGCGGGCGGCCGGCAAGAAGTCCGGCTCGGCCGCCAGCGGCGACGCCGTCACCAGCCCGATGCAGGGCACGATCGTCAAGATCGCCGTCGAGGAGGGCCAGCAGGTCGCCGAGGGCGACGTGATCGTCGTGCTCGAGGCGATGAAGATGGAGCAGCCGCTCAAGGCACACAAGGCCGGCACCGTGACCGGCCTGCAGGCCGAGGTCGGCGCCACCGTCACCAACGGCGCCGTCATCTGCGAGCTCAAGGACTGATGGCGGGGCCCGGGCTGCGCGAACCCAGCCAGCGGGTGAGCCCCCGGGCCCGGCTGCTGTGGCTGCTGAGCGCCGCCGTCCAGAGCCTGCTCGTGCTGGGGGCGATGGTCCTCGCCGGCCCGGTGCTCGACTGGGTCGAACTGCCCTGGTGGGCGCTGGCGGTCGCCGTCGTCGTGCTGGCGGGGTACGTCGCGGTCGTGCCGCAGTGGCGCTACCTCGTGCACCGGTGGGAGGTCACCGAGACCGCGGTCTACACCCAGACCGGCTGGTGGGCGCGCGAGCGCCGGATCGCGCCGATGTCGCGGATCCAGACCGTCGACTACGCGGAGGGCGCCGTCGCCCGCCTCTTCGGGCTGGCGAGCGTGACGGTCACGACCGCGTCGGCCGCCGGCGCCCTGGAGATCGCCGGCCTCGAGCAGTCCCGGGCGCGCCAGCTCGTCGACGAGCTGACCGTGAAGGCCGACACCGACCCCGGCGATGCCACATGAGGGCCGCATGAGGGCCACATGACCGAGCTGGTCCGCGACGACCACTGGCAGCGGCTCGACCCCCGGATGCTCCTGGTCCACCCGATCCGGGAGCTGATCCGGTTCCTGCCGGTCCTGGTCGGCGTCTTCGTCGCCGGCACGGCATCCGGCGGCCAGTGGCACCTGCTCGGCGTCGGCATCCCGGTGGGCCTGGGCGTGCTGCGCTACCTCACGACCAGCTTCCGGATCACGGGCGGGCGGATCGAGCTCCGGCGCGGCCTGCTGAGCCGGCACGTGCTCTCGACGCCGGTCGACCGGGTCCGCACCGTCGACCTGACGGCCTCACCGATCCACCGGATCGTCGGCCTCACCACCGTCCGCATCGGCACGGGCACGGCCTCCACGGACGACGACGACCGGATCGACCTCGACGGCCTCCCGGCCGACCGCGCCCGTCGGCTGCGCGAGGCACTGCTGCACGCGACTCCCGAGGCGCGCGAGCAGGCGTCGGCCGCCGACAACGCACGCGTGGTGCTCCGCTTCGACCCGGCATGGATCCGCTTCGCCCCGCTCACCAGCAGCGGCCTGGTGATCTCCGCCGCGGTCTTCGGAGCCGTCAGCCAGATCCTGAACACGGTCGGCTGGTACGAGCACCACGACGTCCGCGACCTCACCGACCCGGTGGCCGGAACCTCGCCCTGGGTGGCGGTTCCGCTCGGGTTGGTCGTCCTGCTGGGCGTCGTGGCGGCCCTGTCGGTCGCCGGCTACCTCGTCACGAACTGGGGGTTCACGGTCACCCACACCCGGGCGGACGGGTCGTGGCACCTGCGCCGCGGGCTGTTCACGACCCGTGAGACCAGCCTCGACGACGAGCGGGTCAGCGGGGTGAGCATTGCCGAGCCGCTCGGCCTCAGGCTGGCCGGGGGCGGTCGACTCTCGGCGATCGTGACCGGGCTGGACCGCAAGCAGCAGGGCAGCTCGGTGCTCGTCCCTCCGGCGCCCCGCGAGGTCGTGCTGCGCACCGCCCGCGAGGTGCTCGGCGTGGCCGGGCCGGTTGACGCACCGCTCACCGGTCACGGACCGCGGGCGCGGACCCGGCGGTTCACCAGGGCCCTGGTCCCGGCCTGCGCCGTCGGACTGGCAGCGCTCGCGGCTTACGTCTTCTGGGGCTACCCCGCCTGGCTGGCCGGCGTCCCGCTGCTCGCCCTGGCCGCGGCCCTGGCCCTGGCCACCGACCGGGCCGCGTCTCTCGGGCACGCCCTCGTCGACGGACACGTGGTCGCCCGGTCCGGCAGCATCCTGCGCCGCCGGGAGGTGCTCGCGGTCGGCGACGTGATCGGCTGGAACTTCCGCTCCACCTGGTTCCAGCGGCGCGCGGGGCTCACCTCACTGGTCGCCACGACCGCGGGCGGGCGCCAGTCGGTCACGGTCCTCGACGTGCCGGACGACGCCGCGCTCGCCCTCGCGGGCCCGGCCCTCCCCCACCTCCTCGACCAGTTCACGGTCTGAGCGGGGCGCCGAACCGGTTCGGTCAGCAGGTGCGGTTGCCCCTCTCGATGTCGAGGCAGGTGTCGTGCGCCTCGCGGCCGTCGGCCCGGTCGGTGCCAGCACCGCCGTCGAGGTGGTCCGCGTGGCGGGTGCCGATCATCCGGTCGTCGCCCGCGTAGGTCAGGGCCCGCAGCGGGCCGCCGTACATGGCCCACACGAAGTCGTTGCCGGCGGTGCCGAAGAAGCGCCACCGCAACCTGCCCATCAGGCGGTACTCCTCGTAGCCACCGACGGTGCCGGTCACCGAGGGGTCGGAGCTCACCGAGCTGCTGCCGCTGCGCAGGTCCAGGGTGTAGCGCACCCGGGTCGACGCACCCTCGTACGGCGCGCCGAGGATCGTGAGGACGTCCATGCCCGGCCCCCCGTCGCTGGTGCCGCCGGGCGCGGTGGCCAGGACCTGCTCGACGGCGTCGACGCCGTCACCGCCGCGCACGAAGGTCGGGTCGGTGCCGGTGACCTGGATCTGGTCGTGGTCCTCGTCCCCGTCGAGCCCGTCGCGGCCCACGCCGCTCCAGAGCACGTCGTCGCCGGTCCCGCCCTGGACCACGTCGTCGTCGGTCTCGTTCCCGACCAGGGGGTGGGCGGCGCCCACGTGGTCGTCGGGACCCAGGTGGTCGTCGCCGCTCAGCGTGTCGCTGCCGTCGCCCCCGACGACCGTGTCGTCGCCGTGGCCCCCGGCGAGCTCGTCGTCGCGGGCACCGCCGGTGATCGTGTCGTCGAACGGCGAGCCCACCACGGCGACCTGGGTCGACATCACGATCGTGTCGGTGCCCTCGCCGGTGGTGGTGCCGACCTCCTCCCCCGAGAGGTCGACCACCACCGGCCCGTCCGCGTCGTCGTACGACACGGTGTCGGGCGGCTTGTGCCCCTGACGGGTGTCGTCACCCAGGTCGAGGAGGTCGTCACCCGGGCCGCCGCTCAGCACGTCGCCGACCAGGAAGGTGCCCGCCCGGTCGGCGCCGCGGCTGTCCAGCCCGCCGAAGAGGCGGTCGTCGCCCGGTCCCCCGCGCAGCGTGTCGGCGCC
>JAOPXF010000309.1 GCA_025965295.1 Nocardioides sp. | reverse complement strand
TGGCGCGAATGGTGAGGCGGATCGCGTCGCCCTGGTCCTCGATCGACTCGACGGTGCCGAGCTCCTCGACGATTCCGGTGAACATTCAGGTCTCCTTGGGATGGGTTGGACGGGGCTTCGAGGCTCGCTTCGCTCGCACCTCAGCCGCCGTCCGGGCGGTGCGGGGCGAGCGTGAGGCGGACGTTGGGTTCCTCGTCGTCCTCGACACCGGCCAGCACGGTCACGTCGGTGACCGTGGGGCGCAACGCCTGGGCGATGGTGGTGATTCCGAGGTCGGCCACCGAGGCGAGCCCGGCGCCCAGGAACATCGGGGCGACGTAGGCCACGATGCGGTCGACGAGCCCGGCGGTGACGAAGGCCGCGGCGAGCGTGGGGCCGCCCTCGAGGAAGACGTGCTGGCGCCCGCGGGACCACAGCGCCGCGAGCGCCTCGTGCGGGTCGCGGGTGCGCAGCCGGACCGTCTCGGCCCGGTCGTCGAGGACCCGCCGCGCGGGGTCGAGGTCGCGCTCCCCCATCACGGCGCGCAGCGGCTGGTGGGCGAGCGGCTGCCCCTCGTCGTCCCGCACGGTGAGCTCAGGGTCGTCGACCGCGACCGTGTTGGTGCCGACGAGCATCGTGTCGCACAGGGCGCGCAGCCGGTGCGTGTCGCGCCGGGCCGCGGTCGAGGAGACCCAGCGGCTGGTGCCGTCGGCGGCGGCGCTGCGCCCGTCCAGCGTGGTGGCGAACTTCCAGGTGACGAACGGGCGGTGGCGCTCGACGGCGAAGGTCCACACCCGGTTGAGCTCGCGGGCCTCGTCGGCCAGCAGCCCGTGGGCCACGTCGACACCGGCGGCCCGCAGGGTCTCGCCGCCGCCCCGGGCGACCGGGTTGGGGTCGGGCTGGGCGTAGACCACTCGCCGTACGCCGGCCGCGACGAGGGCCTCGGCGCAGGGCCCGGTGCGGCCGGTGTGGTTGCAGGGCTCGAGGGTCACGACCGCGGTCGTGCCCCGGGCCTCGCCGCCGGCGCGGGCCAGGGCGTCGGCCTCGGCGTGCGGGCTGCCGGCACCGCGATGGTGGCCCTCGGCGACCACCGCGCCGTCGTCGTCGAGCAGGACGCAGCCGACGCGGGGGTTGGGGCCGAGGGGGACGCCGACGGTCGCGGCCAGTGCCACGGCGCGCCGCATGGCGCGCCGCTCGGCGGCCGTGAAGGCGGTGCTGCTCACCCGCTCGGTCATCGTGCCCCTCGTGTCCGTCGCGGACTCCGGGGCCGAACGGGTGGGGGGACGCCGCGCGCTCGCCGTGGCGGACGTCGGGGCGTTCCTCACCTGCGTGCGCTTCCCATCCGGACTTTCACCGTCGGTCCAGGAGTTTCACCTGGTCAACCGCTCACTGGCTGTGAGCGGGTCGCGGACTTCCGAGCGAAGGAGAACTGCCTTCACCCAGTCACCGCCGGCTCGGAATTACACCGACCCCAGAGCACGCGAGCTTGGTCAACTCGTCGGGTCCAGTTTGCCACAGGGGTCCGAGCCTGCGGCCGTGAGCCCGGCCACAGGACACGATCGTGCGACCCCGAGGGCAACCCGGAGGCTCCGGGACGCGTCCCACGGGCATGACGAAGGCCCGCAGGCTCAGCCCTGTTCTCGCACTGCTGCTCCTCCTCGCACTGCTGCTCCTCCTCGCCGGCTGCCGCGGCTCGACCGAGGTGACCGGGCCCACCGCGCCCGCCCCCGCTGCCACTGTCGCGGTCTCGCAGCCCGGCCCCTCGGCCAACACCTCGGCGCAGGCACCAGCCCGCCGAGCTCCGCGGGCGGTGGTCGAGGACCCGGCGTCCGCGCTTCTCGACGTCCAGGTCACCCGGACGGCCACGGGAGGCCTGCGGGTCGCCACCGGCTGGGCCTGCGTGGCGCGAGGATGTCCACACGACCGGGCGATCGCTGTGAGCGACGACGGCTTCCGGACGGCGCGCTACCTACGCTGGAACGGACCCCATGGACAGCGTCTGCTTCCGGGGCAGGGTCAGCGGCCCACCTACCCGTCCACGGCCACCGGTCTGGGCCACCTGATCCCGTGGACGGCCACGTCCCTGGCGGACGGCGTGGTGGGAGTCGTCGGCGGCGGCGACGGCGCGACGCTGTTCCCCTTCTCGCGCACTGCGCGCTCGACCGACGGAGGTGACACCTTCACCACGGTGGACGTGCCCCTGACCCACGGGGCCCGGGCCTACGGCAGCGGATTCGTCGTCCTCGCGCACGGGCGGCTGCTCGCCCTGCTGGACCACTGGAGCGACGACCGGTCCGGTCGTCCCGGGCCCGGCCACCACGGGCTGTGGGTGAGCGACGGCGACGACTGGGCGACGTACGCCACCGCGGAACCCCGGTTCCGGCCGGCCCTGGGGACGGCGCCGCGCGGCTTCTCCCCGCTCGTGTCGCTCGCGGCCTCGGTCCCGCACGGAGGCGTGATCTGGGTGCAGACGTGGGAGGACCGGGTCTACGTGTCCACCGACTCGGCCCGGACCTTCCGTGAGGTCAGGAGTCGCTGAGCCCGCTGGGCTCGGACCGTGGCACCACGCAGCCGGCCGTGACCGGGGCGCCCTCGCAGCACGGGCGGATGTGGCCGCAGCGGTCGCAGCGCGAGTGGGAGGTCTCCCAGCGCATCCGGGCGCCGCAGTTGTCGCAGTCCATGTCGTCCACCGTCCGGATTCTGCCACCGGGCCCCGGCCGGACCGGCCCGACACTCCCGCGCCACGCCGCGGACCGAGGTTCAGGAGCCGCCGACCACGGCCTCGGCCCGGGCGCGCAGCTCGCCGATCATCCGGTCGGGGTCGTCGGCGGAGTAGACCGCGGAGCCGGCCACGAACACGTCGGCACCGGCCTCGGCGCAGCGCTCGATGGTCTCCAACGAGACTCCCCCGTCGACCTGGAGCCAGGTCTCGACCCCGTGCCTGTCCATCAGGGCACGCGCGCGGCGGATCTTGGGGAGCACGAGGTCGAGGAACTTCTGGCCGCCGAACCCCGGCTCGACCGTCATCAGCAGCAGCATGTCGAGCTCGGGCAGCAGGTCCTCGTAGGGCTCGACCGGCGTGGCCGGCTTGAGCGCCATGCTCGCGCGGGCACCGTGCGAGCGGATCTCGCGGGCCAGCCGCACCGGGGCCTTCGCCGCCTCGACGTGGAAGGTCACCGACCCGCAGCCGGCCTCGACGTACGCCAGGGCGTTGCGGTCGGGGTCGTCGATCATCAGGTGCGCGTCGAGAGGTACGTCGGTCGAGCGCGCCAGCGCCTCGACCATGGCCGGCCCGAACGTGAGGTTCGGGACGAAGTGGTTGTCCATGACGTCCACGTGCACCCAGTCGGCGCTGCCGATCCGGGCCACCTCCGCCCCGAGGTCGGCGAAGTCGGCGTTGAGGATGCTCGGCGTGATCTGGATGCCCACGAGCGATGATCCTAGGGGCACCTCGGACCCGGGCGCCTATGCCGGTCGGCGCCCAGGACGTGCATCGCGACCCATCAGGACGGCGACAAGGACGCCGACCAGAGCCAGCACGCCCAGCCAGCTCAGAACGTCGTCGACTCCATGGCGTGTCTGGACGTCCATCAGGAAGCGGGCATCGTTGGCGTACAGCACCCATGCGGTCAACGAGAACGCTTGGAGAACTGCACCGAGTGCCGCAGCCATGGCAGCGATCCGTGCCCAATGGCCCTGCTGCCAGCGCGTTGCACAGACGACGGCAGCCGTGGCGTAGGCCACCACAACCAGCACTTCACGGGAGAACACGTCATACGGGAGTCCGAGAGTCACACGGCACCGTATCTCGCACGCGCGCTGGCCTGGTGGCAGCTGTCTGGCTGCAGCGTGGCGTCCGGGGCCGCACCCAGTCAGTCCTCGTCCGGCTCGGCCGGCGGCTCCGCTCCGTCACGCTCGTCGCGCTCGGCCCACTCCAGCAGCGGCGCCAGGTCGAAGACGTGGTCGTCGATGTCCGCGTGCAGGTCGCCGAGCCGGGCGAAGCGCTCCGGCACCGTGAAGATCGTGAAGTCGTGCGGGTCGACGTCGGCGACCTCGTCCCACGCGATGGGGGTCGACACCCGGGCGTCCGGCAGGCCGCGCACGGAGTAAGCCGCGGCGATCGTGTGGTCGCGCGCGTTCTGGTTGTAGTCCACGAAGAGGTGGTGGGGGTCGCGGTCCTTCTTCCACCAGGTGGTGGTGACGTCGTCCGGCGCGCGGCGCTCGACCTCACGGGCGAACGCGAGGGCGGCGCGTCGTACGTCCTTGAAGCCGTGGTCGGGAGGGATCCGGACGTAGACGTGCAGCCCCTTGCTGCCGCTCGTCTTGGGGAAGCCGGTGGCCCCCAGCTCGTCGAGCACCTCGTGGGCGACTCCGGCGACACGCTGCACGGTCGCGAAGTCGCAGAGCGGACCGGGGTCGAGGTCGATGCGCCACTCGTCGGGTTTCTCGGTGTCGTCGCGGCGGCTGTTCCAGGGATGGAACTCGACCGTCGACATCTGGACCGCCCAGATGACGCTGGCGAGCTCGGTGACGCACAGCTCGTCGGCGGTCCGGTTCCACCGCGGGAAGTGGAGGCGGACCGTCTCGACCCACGGGGGCGCGCCGGCCGGGAGCCGCTTCTGGTGCACCTTGGGGCCCGCCAGCCCCTTCGGGAAGCGGTGCAGCATGCAGGGGCGCTCGAACAGCGCGTTGACCAGCGGCTCGCCGACCGCGAGGTAGTACTCGACCAGGTCGAGCTTGGTCCAGCCGTGGTCGGGGAAGTACACCCGGTCGG
>JAOPXF010000297.1 GCA_025965295.1 Nocardioides sp. | reverse complement strand
AGGTCTGGTGGGAGGGCAAGACTCCCGAGCCGCCGGCCGACACCGACGGGTGGCTCGACTGGCGCGGTGCTCCGATCGCCGACCGCGAGGAGGGCGACGACCTGCCCTGGGCGCACCCGAACAGCCGCTTCACCACGACGCTCGACAACGTCCCGAACATCGCGCCCGACTACAACGCTGCGAAGGGGGTGCCGATCGACGCGATCATCTTCGGCGGCCGCACCCGTGACCGGGAGCCGCTGATCCGCGCGATCACCGACCTCGCCGAGGGCGTCTACGACGGCCTCACCCTGGGCGCCGAGGCCACGGCCGCGGCCGAGGGCGTCGAGGGCCAGCTGCGCTACGACCCGATGTCGAACCGGCCGTTCATGGCCTACGGCGAGGGCGACTACGCCGCGCACTACCTGAAGATCGTCGGCGCAGCGAAGGAGCAGCCGATCTTCGCGCACGTCAACTGGTTCCAGCGCGACCCCGAGGACGGCCACTTCCTGTGGCACGGCTACCGCGACAACCTCCGCCCGCTGCTGTGGCTGCTGCAGCTCAAGAACGGCGAGGTCAAGGGCCGCGAGACCCCGGTCGGCATCATCCCCACCGAGGACGAGCTCGTCCTCACCGGGATGAGCACCAGGCCCGAGGACCTCGAGAAGCTGCTCACGATCGACGTCGACCGCTGGAAGCAGGAGATGGGCTTCCGCGAGGAGCATCTCAAGCAGTTCGACCGGCTGCCCGAGGAGATCTGGGTGGCGCACCGCCGGGTCGCCGAGGCGCTCGAGAACGACCAGGGCTGACCCCGCCTGCCGCACCGACCCCGACGAGGGCCCCGACCAATTCCGGACGGGGCCCTCGCCCATTGCGGCGCTGTGGAATCATTTGACTCCACATCGAGGCATGGGGTGGTTGAAGGGGGTGCGCGCGTGGAGCCGTACGGTCCTGAAGAGCGTGCCCTGTTCGAGTCCGACGCCACCGCCCTGTACGAGGAGATCGCCACCCAGGGACAGCTGCCGGCCTCGGATCCCCGGATCGCCGAGGGCGGTCCGGCGCGACGTGCGTTCGACCTCCTGCTCGACCTCGGCCTGGTCACCAAGGACCCCGAGACCGATGCCTACGCGCCCGTGGACCCCAGCAGCGTCCAGTCCCGCGTGGTGGCCCCGCTCGGGCAGGAGGGCGCCAAGCTGCTCGAGGAGTCCTCGCAGTGGGCCAAGGCCTTCGGCTCCCTCAGCCACGCCTGGCGGCGCTCACCGCTGACGTCGGACCGGGGACCCTTCGCGCACATCCACGACGAGGCGATCGGGCCGTTCATCGCCGCCCTGGTCTCCGAGGCCGAGGAGGAGCTGCTCACCGCGCAGCCGCAGACCGGCCGGGACGCTCAGACCCTGGCGTCCGCCGCGCTGCGCGACACCGCCGCCCTCGAGCGCGGGCTCAAGATGCGCACGCTCTACCAGCACAGCGCGCGCCGCAGCGCCATCACCCACAAGTACGTCACCGCCGTGACCGCGCGCGGCGCCGAGGTCCGCACGCTCGACGAGTTCTTCAACCGGATGATCGTGGTCGACCGGCGGGTCGCGGTGATCCCCGGTCAGGAGGACCTGCGGGCCGCGATCGCGATCCGCGAGCCCTCGGTGGTGGCCTACCTGGTCGACATCTTCGACCGGACCTGGGAGCGAGCCCGCCCCTTCTCCAACCGCGACACCTCGATGATGAAGGACATCGCCGCCGAGCAGCGCGCGATGACGATCCGGATGCTGATCGAGGGCCACGCCGACCCGGTCAGCGCCAAGCGGCTCGGCGTCAGCCCCCGGACGTACGCCGGCTACGTGGCCGACCTCAAGGAGGAGTACGAGGCCGAGACCCGCTTCCAGCTCGGCTACACGATGGGCATCCAGGGCGTCTCCGGCAACGAGTCGGGTGCGGACGGCGACGGCGAGGACGACAGCGCCAGCTGACGCACCCGGGCCGAGGCCACTCAGGCCCGGCCGGTCAGCCGGTCTGACCCGAAATGATCACGAGGGCAGCGACGCGTAGTCGCTGCCCTCGTGTGTTGAGACGGGCCGGGGGGTGGCACTGGGACCGAACAAAGTGGGGGGTGGTTGGGTCCCCGTCTCAAGCTCTCTGGTGTTGTCGCCGGTTCAGTGGTGACGAATGCAGTAGCCGCCACATCCCCAGCTGGTGTCCGCCTGCGCCGGTGCGGAGATCCCGAGAAGGCCGAGGCTCAAACCCGTGGCGGCCAGCGCGACGGCCACCTTGCGTCCAATGTTCATGCTGTCTCCACCTTCGTTGTCCTGACCCACGGAAAGGTCAATAGGAGGAGTGTGTGGCAGTTCACGCTCCCCCGGGCGGTCTTCGTTGGCTCATAAACGTGCATTGCACAATCTTGCAGTGCCTCTGGCCGGACGGCTACCCCCGAATATCGGACGACCCCCTCCGGAAAGCCGCTCGGAGGGGGTCGTCACACTGCGGAGGCGGCGGGATTTGAACCCGCGAGAGGGGATTACCCTCAACCCGCTTAGCAGGCGGGCGCCATAAACCGGGCTAGGCGACGCCTCCCCGACAGCGAGCACAGGTTACAAGGCCAGCCGGTCCCCGCACGAATCAGGGTTCGGACCGGGGTGCCGCGGGTCCGTCAGAGGGGCCGCAGGCCCTGGCCGCGCTGCAGGTGCGCCTGGAGATCGCGCACGAACTCCTCCCGGTCCGCGGCGAGGGCCGCGACCGGGATCGTGGTCGTGCGGCCGTCCACGAGCCGCAGGACCACGCACGGGATCCCGCGTGGCGTGCCGGTCGCGGCGTCCTCCACCTCGCTCCAGCGCGCCGTCGTCACACCGGCTCCGCGGATCAGCCGCACCCGGTAGCCGTCCTCGTCGAGGCGCACGACGTACGCCCGCCGGTTGAGCAGGTAGCCGGTCGCGAAGACCGACACCAGCCCGAGGACCGCGACCACCACAAGGAGGTCCGGCGGGAGGTGCAGCAGCGCCACGATCGCGGTCACCGCGAAGAGCACGACGGCCAACACGACCAGCAGCAACCCCGTCAGCCGGGCGTTCAGGGCCGGCGAGAGCCGATAGTCGGACGGGGTGGGGACAGCCATGGAGATGATTGAACAAGACACCGGAATTGGTGCGCCACCCGGGCTTGTCCGCGGGCCGTCGCGGGGTCAGACTCGAAGTCCCACCCGACTCCGGGCCGCCGGGAGGTTGCCATGTCAGCGACGACGCCGCACTCATCGCCAGGGACCACGAGCGGGATGTCGGGCGCGCTCCACAGCCTCGCCCTCGCCCTCGACGCCCCCCACCGACACGGCGTGCCGGAGGGCAACTGGCGCTGGCTGGTCCGCCAGCGGATGGCGGCGGTTCGCGACGTCCTCGTCAGCGAGGGCGCCCACCCCGACGACGGCTGGCTGGCCGCCCGGGGCGGCACCGTCCTGCGGGAGCGCAACACCCTGCTGGTCAGGCTCAGTGCGCTCGGGCCCCAGGTCCTCGAGAGCCCCGACGTGGAGCGGGTGCGGGTCGAGCTGAAGCGGCTGCTGGTCGACGTCGGCCACCACGTCCAGCGGCTGCACGACCTCGCCTACGACGAGGTCGAGCTGGAGCTCGGCGGGTCCGAGTAGCCGAGGCCGCCCGTCGGGTGCGCGCGCAACCGTTCAATTGAACGGGAACGGGCGGCCCGAGCGTGCGTCAGTCGGTGAGCTCGAGCAGGACGTCGCCCTCCTGGACGACGTCGCCGGGCCCGACCTTGACCGCGCGGACGGTGCCGGGGTGCTCGGCGATGACGGGGATCTCCATCTTCATGGACTCCAGCAGTACGACGGTGTCGCCGGTCGCCACCTTGTCGCCGGGGGACACGGCCACGTTCAGCACGTTCGCCACCATCTCGGCGACGATCTCGTTCACCTGTTCACGGGCCATGCAGCCGAACCTAGTCGTTACCGGCGCGTACCCGACCACCACCCGGCCGACGCCCGTCCGACCGGCCGCTCCCACCGAGCCTGACCGTGGGCGTCAGCGGGGCCCGGTCCACGACGAGGTGGAGCTGGTGCCCGGGGGCTCGGAGTAGTCGCCGCTGTGCTTCTAGACTCTCCCGGGTGCGGCCTGCGGGTCGCACACGGAGGGGTGCCGGAGCGGCCGATCGGAACCGCCTTGAAAGCGGTCGTAGGGAGACCTACCGCGGGTTCGAATCCCGCCCCCTCTGCCAATCTGGGCGTTTGCCCACACTGCGGTGTGCCGCGACATAGCGTTGCGCCCGTGTCCCGCCACGCCGTGGCGGGACTTCGCATTGCGCCCGTGTCCCGCCACGCCGTGGCGACCTCGAGAACGGACCGCATGATGCCCTCCCGCTCCAGTAAGCGCGCCGTCGCCACCCGTGCACTCGTCGCCGCCCTGGCCCTCAGCACGGCCGCGCCCGCCCTCACCGCGTCGGCGCACACCGCGACCAGCGTGCGGGCGCCGGCGGCGCCCCGCGACCTCACCGCGCTCGGTGGCTTCCGGCTCGCCCACCTGACTTGGGGCGCCGTGAAGGGAGCCAGCTCCTACCGCGTGTACGTCGCCACCTCCGCGAGCGGAGCCTGGACCCGGGTTGCGACCAAGAGCCCCCTCACGGAGCCGCAGCTCGACGTCGCCGGCCTCACCAACGGCACCCCCGTGCACCTGTCGGCACGGCGGTCCGCGGCGGCAAGCAGTCCCGGCGCTCCACCCCGGTCGCCGTGACCTCGTCGGCGACGTACCCGATCTCCCCCGGGCTCGACGTCGTGAGCTACGACGCGAAGCGCTACCTCGACTCCCCCGCACTCGGGGCCTTCGCGGTCTCGGCCACCGGTGAGCAGGTCGCCTTCGCGTCCGCCTTCGGCGTCAACTGGTACGACCTCACGAACGGTCACACCCGGAAGTTCAAGATCTACAGCGTGGCCGACATGGACATGAGCGCGGACGGCCGGTTCGTCGTGGTGGGCCACCTGAACAAGAAACGGCACCCGGACGGCTGGCACTTCTACTACCGCACGGCGCTGCTGGACACGGCGACGAACAAGCTCAGCGTGGTGTCGCAGGACCCACGAGAGCCCGAAGGGCACTGGATCAGCCAGTCGGTGTCGATCAGCGACGACGCCCGCCTCGTCGGCTACGAGATCCGTCCCGCCGGCGGCCAGGTGTACCAGGACGCCCGGGTGCTCGACCGCCGCGACGGCACGACCGCGTCCTTCGCCGCCCTCGACGGTGTCTCGCCCGGCAGCGCCCCCCTCGAGGCCGGGGCGATCGACGTGTCCGGTGACGGCTCGACCGCGATCGTGAGCACCAACGCGGTCATCCACGGGTCGGCGTGCGAGCTCGCCTCCTGCGTGGTGCTGTGGGATCTCGCCACCGGCGCCGTACGACGTATCCCGAGCCTGGCCGCGGGTGAGTACTCGGACGGACTCACCCTGGACCAGGACGGGTCCGTGGCCGCGAGCAGCGCGGGAAAGGTGGTCGTCGTCGACCTCGGCGACACCGAGGCCACCGACGAGGTCCTGTGGACCTCCGACTGGCGCGAGGAGGACTACACCGGGCCCGGCACCTACCTCGCCTTCGACTTCGACGACTTGGCGCTCTCCGAGGACGGTTCGAAGGTGGCCTACAACAGCACGCGCGTGCCGGCCGGCGACCACAGCGTGCAGGTCCCGACGTTCCACGTGCGTGACCTGGTCACGTCCCAGGACCACACGCTCCCGGTCACCACGACCGAGCTGGACGCTCCGGACGGAAGCTTCTTCCCGCCCACGGGCTACGGCGCGGCCTTCGCCGACCACGGCCGGTACGCCTTCACGGTCGCGCCCACGGTGCCGGGCGCCGGCCCGACCAAGCGGCCCACGCGCACCG
>JAOPXF010000282.1 GCA_025965295.1 Nocardioides sp. | reverse complement strand
GCGCGACTGGCCGCGCTCCACCACCCAGGCCGGCGACGCGCTGCGCGGGATCCTCACCGAGATGGGCTGCGCCGTCGAGCTCGGCGACGACGGGCTGCGGGTGACCGGCTCCGGCGTCCTGCAGGGCATCGACGTCGACCTGCACGACGCCGGCGAGCTCGCCCCGGCCGTCGCCGCGCTCTGCGCGCTGGCCGACTCCCCGTCGCACCTGCGCGGCATCGCCCACATCCGCGGCCACGAGACCGACCGGCTGGCCGCGCTCGCGACCGAGCTCGGCGGGCTCGGCGCCGACGTCACCGAGCACCCCGACGGGCTCAGCCTGCGGCCGGCGCCGCTGCACGGCGGCGTCTTCCACACGTACGCCGACCACCGGATGGCGCACGCCGGCGTGATCGTCGGGGCGGCCGTCGACGGGGTCCTGGTCGAGGACATCGCGACGACCGGCAAGACGTTCCCCGACTTCGCCGGCTTCTGGTCCGGGCTGCTGTGAGCGCGCGCGGATGACCAACCGCTACGGGGAGCACGACCAGGAGCACTACGAGCGTCCCCGCCGGCGCACCCGCCCGCGCACCAAGGACCGGCCGACGTACGACGACGCGGTGGACGGCGTGGTCGTGACCGTCGACCGCGGTCGATACACCCTGCTCGTCGACGGCGCGAAGGTGATGGCGATGAAGGCCCGCCCGCTCGGCCGCAAGGGCGTCGTGGTCGGCGACCGGGTCCGGGTCGTCGGCGACACGACGGGGGCCGACGGCAGCCTGGCCAGGATCGTCGAGGTCAACGAGCGGGTCACCACGCTGCGCCGGACGGCCGACGACGACGACCCCGTGGAGCGGGTGATCGTCTCGAACGCCGACCAGCTCGCGATCGTCACCGCGCTGGCCGACCCCGAGCCGCAGCCCCGGCTCATCGACCGGGCCCTGGTCGCGGCGTTCGACGCCGGGATGCAGCCGCTGCTGGTGCTCACGAAGGCCGACCTCGCCGACCCGGAGACACTGCTGTCGACGTACCGCTCACTGGGCGTGCCCTGGGTCGTGACCCAGCGCGACGGCGACCTCGCCGAGGTCCGGGCGCGGCTCGCCGGGCGGACCAGCGTGCTGGTCGGCTCCAGCGGGGTCGGCAAGTCCACGCTCGTCAACGCCCTCGTGCCCACGGCGCGCCGCGACGTCGGCGTCGTCAACGCGGTGACCGGACGGGGGCGGCACACCTCCACGTCGGCGTTCATGCTGGCGCTGCCCGACCCCCCCGACGGCCCGCCCGGAGCGGGCGGCTGGATCATCGACACGCCCGGCATCCGCTCCTTCGGGCTCGCCCACGTGCAGCCGGAGGACCTGATCGGGGCGTTCCCGGACCTCGACGAGATGACCGAGGACTGCCCGCGCGGCTGCACGCACGGCGAGGACGAGCCGGAGTGCGGGCTCGACGAAGCGGTCGCGGCCGGCCTGGCCGACCCCGAGCGGGTGGAGTCGTTCCGGCGGCTGCTCGCCGCCCGCAGCTACACGTCGTACTGACCGAGGCCCGCATCCGGGGCCTGGGACGAATAGTGTGAGGCCGTGTCAACGACTCGTTCGGGCTCTCCCGACTACACCGACGACCTGCGCCTGGCCCATGTGCTGGCCGACGACGCCGACTCGATCACCACGGACCGCTTCAAGGCGATCGACCTCCACGTGATGAGCAAGCCGGACCTCACGCCGGTCACCGACGCCGACAAGGCGGTCGAGGACGGCATCCGCCGCACGCTCTCGCGGGTCCGTTCGCGGGACGCCGTCACGGGTGAGGAGCAGGGGTCCACCGGGCACAGCCAGCGTCGCTGGATCGTCGACCCGATCGACGGCACCAAGAACTTCGTCCGGGGCGTCCCCGTGTGGGCCACGCTGATCGCGCTCGCGGTCGACGAGGAGATCGTCCTCGGCGTCGTGTCCGCGCCGCAGCTCCAGCGTCGCTGGTGGGCCTCCAAGGGCAACGGCGCCTGGACCGGCCGGTCGCTGCTCAAGGCCAGTGCCTGCCAGGTCTCCGACGTACGCCGCCTCGAGGACGCCTCGCTGTCCTACGCCTCGCTGCACGGCTGGGACGAGCGCAACCGGCTCGACGACTTCCTGTCGCTGAGCCGGCGCTGCTGGCGCACCCGGGCGTACGGCGACTTCTGGTCCTACATGCTGCTCGCCGAGGGGGCCGTCGACCTGGCGGCCGAGCCCGAGCTCGAGGTCTACGACATGGCCGCCCTCGACGTCATCGTGCGCGAGGCCGGCGGCCGGTTCACCTCGCTCGACGGCACCGACGGGCCGTTCGGCGGCAACGCCCTCGCGTCCAACGGCCACCTGCACGACGCCGCGCTGTCGTTCCTCGGCTCCGTGCCCGACGACGAGGACGACCCCGACTCGCGGCCCACCGGCCCCGGCTCGGTCAGCGACCTGAACTCGCGGCGGCGGGACTGACTCCCGGGGGCTGTCTCACGAGGGCGCGTCGATCTGTACGCCGGCCCGGCGGCGCGAGTAGCGTCATGGAGACCAGCAGCACTACGGAGGTACAGCGATGCGGATCGTCGACGTTCTCAACGCCAAGCCCAGCCACGACGTCATCACGATCAACCCCGAGGCCAGTGTCCGGGAGCTGATCGCCCTCCTCGCCGAGCACAACGTCGGCGCCCTGATCGTCAGCTCCGACGGTTCGACGCTCGAGGGGATCGTCAGTGAGCGTGACGTCGTACGTCGCCTGCACGACGACGAGGCCGTGCTCGAGGGGACCGTGGCCACGATCATGACCGCGGTGGTCGAGACGTGCGACGAGAACAGCCTGCTCGACGACCTGATGAAGACCATGACCGAGCGGCGCATCCGGCACGTTCCGGTCGTGAAGGACGGCACCATCGCCGGAATCATCAGCATCGGCGACGTGGTCAAGCACCGCATCGACCAGCTCGAGTTCGAGCGGGACCAGCTCGACAGCTACGTCCACCAGACCTGAGGTCCTCGGGCGACCACCGGGTCGGGACTCAGGACGAGGGCACCCGGGCATCGGCCCACCCCGGGGCCCGTCGCTATCGTGAGCGGGCACATTCCGACCACGTGAGGACACCGCCACCATGGACAAGCCCGAGATCGACATCTTCGACCCCGAGCCGCCGACCGACCTGGTCGTCACCG
>JAOPXF010000227.1 GCA_025965295.1 Nocardioides sp. | reverse complement strand
CGGCGACGAGGTCGTCCCGCATCCGCTCCCACACCGACCTGGCGACGTACGCACGTGACGCGGCTGAGCACTTCTGCCCCTGGTACTCGAACGCTCCGCGCATCATCGCGACCCGCACCCCGTCGGGGTCGGCGGACGGGTGGGCGACCACGAAGTCCTTGCCGCCGGTCTCCCCCACCACGCGCGGGTAGGCCCGGTAGCCCTCGATGTTCTCGCCGATGGTGCGCCACAGGTGCTGGAACGTCGGGGTCGACCCGGTGAAGTGGATCCCCGCCAGGTCGGGGTGCGCCATCGTGACCTTCGAGACGTCGATGCCGTCTCCGGGCAGCATGTTGATGACGCCGGGCGGCATGCCGGCCTCCTCGAGGAGCTCCATCGTCAACGAGGCAGCGAGCTGCTGGGTCGGCGACGGCTTCCAGATCACCGTGTTGCCCATCAGCGCCGGTGCGGTGGGCAGGTTGCCGGCGATCGCGGTGAAGTTGAACGGCGTGATCGCGTAGACGAAGCCCTCGAGCGGGCGGTGGTCGGTGCGGTTCCAGATGCCGGGGCTGTTCGCGATCGGCTGGTCGGTGAGGATCTGCTTGGCGTAGTGGACGTTGTAGCGCCAGAAGTCGATCAGCTCGCAGGCGCTGTCGATCTCGGCCTGGTAGGCCGTCTTCGACTGGCCGAGCATGGTGGCGGCGTTGATCCGCTGACGCCACGGGCCGGCGAGCAGGTCGGCCGCCTTGAGCAGGATCGCGCAGCGGTCGTCGAACTCCAGCGCGCGCCAGCCGGGCGCGGCGTCGGCGGCGGCCTTGAGCGCGGCCTTCGCGTCCGCCTGGGTGGAGTTCTTCATGACGCCCAGCACGTGCTGGTGATCGTGCGGCTGCACGACCTTGATCTCCGCGCCGCCACCGGCCTTGCGGCGGCCCCCGATGTGGGCACGCAGGTCGTGCTGCCTGCGCTCCAGCCTGTCGAGCTCCGCGACCAGGGCGTCCCGTTCGGGGCTGCCCGGCGCGTAGGTCAGGTTCGGCTCGTTGACGGGAGCCGGGGGGAAAGTGATCGCGTCCATGGGCCGACCATATCCACCGCCCGGCGCCCGGGCCGATTCTGACAACCATCCGCGTCCGCGACGCGTCTCCCTCAGGGGAGCTGCCCCTCCGAGGAGTGCCATGGAGAAGCGTCGTCGTCACCGGTGGGTCGCAACCCTGCCGGCGCTCCTGGCGCTGGCTGCCTGCGGCCCGGCACCGTCGTCACCCGAGCCCGGCCCCCCGGCAGCGCACGCGGCCACCGCGACGGTCCCGGTCTGCCGGCCCGAGCAGGTCACGCTGCGGGTCCAGTACGCCGGCGGCGAGATGTCCCAGCCCTTCCTGGACGTGGCGATCCGCAACCGTGGCGACCGGTCGTGCCTGCTCCGGGGGTACCCCACCGTCCGGGCGAGAGGCCGGTCCGGCTCGTCCGGTGGCTCGACTCCTCGAGACCTGGCCGTCCACCACGGCCTCTACGAACGACCGGACCCCGGCCCGGCGCGGGTGGTCCTGCGTCCCGGCGGAAGCGCCGTCTTCAGCATCGGCACCGCCACCGCCTACGACGGGGGCCAGCACCTGACCCTCACCCGGCTGTCCGTCGCCCTGCCCTGGTCGGCCGCTCCGCTCGCGCTGCGGGTGCAACTGCCCGCCACCCGCCCGGTGGGACGACCGGTCCCGTTGGGCATCACCGCGATCGCGGCGCCCCGGCACCTAGGAGGCCGCTAGAGCAGGTGCGGGATCTCCTGGGTCGCGAACCAGGCCAGGTCGTCGTCCTCGTCGGCCGCCTCGGCACGGTCCTCGGTGTCGACGTGGGCGGCGGCGACGTTCTTCCACGGGATGTCGGCGGCCACGTCGACCAGCGTGGGGTCGTCGCCGGGCACCGGCACGACCTCGGGGACGTCGGCGGCGACGACGTAGCGCCGCGGTGCGTCCCCGCTCTCTCGCATGGACGCCGAGGTGGTGGCGGCCGCCATCAGCGCGGCGTACTCCCAGCCCTCCTCGTCACCGCCCTCCCACTCGGCGCGCAGCGCGTCGGTGACGGCATGCGCGCGGAAGGGTCCGTCGAGCCGTCCCTCGGCGACCAACCGGGCCAGCTGGCTGGAGGTGACCGGCAGGTAGATCCGCTCGCTCATTTGGGCGCCGCCTTGCGGGTGGTGCGACCGGCGACCCTGGGCGCCGCCTTCTTGCGGCCGCGTGGCACCCGCGGGCGGGCGCCGGTCGCGGTGTCGAGGAGCTCGTCGAGCGCCTCCTTGATGCAGGTGCCGAGCAGGTCGGCGTCGGGCAGCAGGTCGCGGTCAGCGGTGATGCCGTAGTAGACGGCGCCGTCGTACGACGTCACCCCGATCGCCAGCGCGTGGCCGGGGAGGAGCGGGGGCACGGGGTACGTCGCGACCATCCGCGCGCCGGCGGCGTACAGCGGCGACTGGGGGCCGGGGACGTTCGTGACGCTGAGATGGAAACCGCGGCGCAGCTGGGCGGCCGCGACCCGGGCACCGATCGCGTGGAAGGTGGTGGGTGCGAACCCGGCGATGCCCGCGAGCCGGTTGGCAGCGACCGCGCGCCCGGTCTCCTTGTGCGCCCGGAAGGAGTAGATCACCTGGTGCAGGCGCACGACGGGACTCGCCTCGCCGACGGGCAGGTCGACGAAGTGGGCGGCGATCTGGCTGCCGAGCGAGGTGGCCTCGAGCTCCTTGTCGATGACCGAGATCGGCACCACCGCCCGGATCTGACGCAGCCCGCCCATCGACTCCTTGCGGTTCATCAGCCAGGCCCGCAGGGCGCCGGTGACCGTGGCGAGGATGACGTCGTTGACGGTGCCGCCGTGCGCCGCACGGACAGTGCGGTACGACGCGAGGTCGGTGCGGACGGCGACGAAGCGGCGCTGCTGGGACAGGGTGCCGGTGATCGGCGAGTCCCGCACGGGTCGCCGGCCGGCCAGGCCGTTGACCACGCGACCGGTGCGCTTGGCGGTGGTGTCGACGCCCCGCAGCACGGAGCTGGTGCGGCTGCGCACCGTGTCGACGAGCGTGGCGGACGAGAACGAGTCGCGGACCGCCTCGACGACGAGCTCCGCCGGGGAGATCCGGGCCCGCGCCCGCCAGCCGTCGGCCCCCAGCTCCTTGGGCTCGGGGCTGACGTCGAGGAGCACCTGGCCCAGGTCGACCGTCTCCACCCCGTCGACGAGGACCTCGTGCGACTTGGAGAGCAGCGCGACCTGGCCGTCGGCGAGCCCCTCGACGAGGTACATCTCCCAGAGCGGGCGCTGCCGGTCGAGCGGCCGGGAGACGATCCGGGCGACGAGCTCGCGGAGCTGGTCGAGGCTGCCCGGTCGCGGCAGCGCGGAGCGGCGTACGTGGTAGGCCAGGTCGAAGTGCTCGTCGTCGACCCACACCGGGTTGGCGAGCCGCCCGGGGACGGTCTGGATCCGCTGGCGGTAGCGGGGCACGAACGAGATGCGGTCCTCGATCAGGCCGACCAGCCGGTCGTAGTCGAACCCGGACTGACCGGGGTCGAAGATCTCCACCGTGGCGTTGTGCATGGGCGTCGACGGGGACTCGGCGGCCAGCAAGGCCAGGTCCCGCGGCCGGAGCCGCTCACTCATCCGTTGCCCTTTCGTCGCGCCGGCCCGGGGGTCGCGGTCCGGCGTCTTGTCACACCGTGGGATTCTGGCAGAGGTGTGCGCCCAGCGGGTGCATCCCGACCGAGCGCCCTCGAACAGAAGGAACCCGACCGATGCGCCGAATCCTGGCCACCGTGGCCGTCCTGGCCTCCACCCTCGCCCTCAGCACCGCCTGCGGCGGCGACGAGGACAAGCCGGCCGGCACCGGCTCCTCCAGCTCCTCCAGCTCCTCCAGCGACGCCAAGCAGATCGAGATCACCGTCAGCGGCGACTCCGTGACGCCCAACGGCGACCGGGTCGAGGTCGCCGTCGGGCAGAAGATCGAGCTGGTGGTCACCGCCGACGCCCCGGGCGAGATCCACGTCCACTCGAGCCCCGAGCAGGAGTTCGAGTACAAGGAAGGCACCCAGACCCTCGAGCTGGACCCGATCGACAAGCCCAGCATCGTCGACGTCGAGTCGCACACGCTCGAGAAGACGATCGTCCAGCTCGAAGCCCGCTGAGGTGTCACCCGACGGGGCCACGCTCGCCCACGGGATCGGCGGCGCCAAGGACCTGCCGATCTCGCCGGAGCTGGCCATCGCCGGCGGCGTCGCCGCGCTGGTCGTCTCGTTCACGGTCCTCGCGGTCGCCTGGCGCTCGCCCCGGTACGACGAGGCAACGAGTGGGCGGGTCGCGCCCGCCTGGCTGACGGCGCTCGTCGACTCCCCGGCGTACCGCATCGCCCTGCGGGTGTTCGGCGTCGTCGTCATGGCCTACGCCGCCGTCGCGGCCGTCCTCGGCAAGGACCTGCTCACCAACCCGATCTTCGGGATGTTCTACGTCTGGTGGTGGGTCGGGCTGGTCCCGCTCTCGTTCGTCCTCGGGCCGGTGTGGAAGGCCATCAGCCCGGTCCGCACGATCAACCAGGTGTTCGCCCGACTCTCGGGCAGCGACCCCGACAAGGGCGTCTTCGACTATCCCGAGCGGCTCGGCCACTGGCCGGCCGCGGTGGGGCTGTTCGCCTTCGTCTGGATGGAGCTGGTCTATCCCTACTCCACCGAGCTCGGCCCGGTGCGGCTGTGGTGCGCGGGGTACGTCGCGGTGATGCTGCTCGGCGGCGCGCTCTTCGGCAGCACCTTCTACGCGCGCGCCGACCCGTTCGAGGTCTACTCGAGCCTGGTGGCGAAGATGTCGATCTGGGGCCGGCGCGACGACCGGCTGGTCATCCGCAGCCCGCTCGCCAACCTGGACACCGTGGTCGCGCGCCCCGGCCTGGTCGCCGTCGTCGCGGTGCTCTTCGGCAGCACCGCGTTCGACTCGTTCCGCGACTCGGTCCGGTGGGTGAAGTTCGTCCAGGACTCCAGCCTGCCCACGTTCCTGCTCAACAACGTCGCGATGCTGACGTTCTGCGTCGTCGTCGGCCTGGTCTTCGCGCTCGGCTGCGTGCTGACGGGCGTCGGCGACGACCTGGACCGGGCCGAGCTGCCGAACCGGTTCGCACACTCCGTGGTGCCGATCATCGTCGGCTACATCGTGGCCCACTACCTGACCTACCTCGTCGAGGTCGGGCAGTCGACGCTGATCCTCGCCAGCGACCCGCTCGGCAACGGCAGCAACCTGCTCGGCACGGCCGACCTGAGCGTCAACTACTGGCTGTCCTACCACCCGACGCTGCTGGCGAGCACCAAGGTGCTCGCGGTCGTCCTCGGCCACGTGCTCGGCGTGGTGGCCGCGCACGACCGGGCGGTGCGGATCCTGCCGCCGCGCCACCAGCTCACCGGGCAGCTCCCGCTGCTGTTCGCCATGGTGGCCTTCACCGTGGGCGGGCTCTACCTGCTGTTCGCCGCCTGACCCACCAGGGCGTCGACCACCCCGGCCACCGCCCGCCCGAGCGGCGAGTCGCCGACCTCGGGGAGCGTACGGCCGGCCACCAGCGCCCGGTCGAGCGTGGCCCGGTCGTCGGGCAGGAAGTGCAGGCCGTCGAGGCGGGCGAACCCCGACACCATGCCCGCGATGTCCTTCTCCGACCAGCCGAGAGTGGCGCGCATCCGGTTGACGACCACACGGACCGGTGCCCCGCCGGTGAGGTCGCGCAGCTCCACGAGCGCCCGCGCCAGGCGCGACAGCCCGACCGGGTCGGCATTGCCGACCACGACGACCTCGTCGGCCACCTCGAGGGCACCGAGCGTCATCTGGTTGCGACCCGGCCGGGAGCCGAAGTCGGTGCCCGGGTCGTCCTCGAGGCTGAAGCCGGTGTCGACCACGACGTGGCCGTGGTCGCGGGCGGTCTCCAGCACGTGCTCGATCGCCCCGGCCCGGATCTCGACCCACCGATCGGCCCGGGGCAGACCGGTCACCACGGTGAGGTACGCGTCGATGCCACGCTCGACGGACGCGAACCGGCCGGCCAGGTCCCCGCCGGCCGCCAGCCGGGCAGCGGCGAGCAGTCCCGACACCTCGTCCATGATCCCGAGCTGTTGCGCGACGGCACCGCCGTACGGGTCGGCGTCGACGAGCACGGTCCGCAGCCGGCGGCGCGCCAGCTCGGCCGCGATCCCTCCGGCCAGGGTCGTCCGGCCGGGTGCGCCGGCGGGACCCCAGACGGCGACCACGCGACCTCCGGGCATCGGCACCGCGGCCGGCACGTCGTCGAGGACCGGCTGCTCGCCGCGGACCCGGGTCGTCGGGGGTGCCTCGGCCGAGGTCACGACGCCGGGCAGGGTGTCGAGGGCCTCCTCGGGGACCAGCGACCGGATCCCGATCCGCGACGCCCGCAGGCGGGCGGCGTCCGACGACGCCCCGGCCGGCACGACCGCCACCGGGCGCACGTGGTGCTTGCGGAGGTGCTCGGTGGCGGCGAGGTCGAGGCCGGGCGAGTCGAGCCCGAGCACCGCGACGTCGGCCTGCCCCGCGGTCGCGGCCGCGAGCAGGTCGTCGACGTCGACGCAGCGCTTGAGCACGACCGCCCCGGGGTGGTCGGTGAGCAGCCGCAGTGCGGCCGACTCCCAGCCCGCACCGGACGCGACGAGCAGGACGACGACCACGGTCAACCCCGGCGCACGATGGTGACCACCGGGCTGTCCAGCGACCCCAGCAGCGAGAAGAAGCGCCGGGCCGCGTCGTCGTCCACGGCCAGCACCAGCTGGCGCTTGCCGGTGGCGGCGAAGCCCTCGTCGAGGGGAGGTGCCTCCACGACCGTGACGGCGGACAGCGCGGGCCCCGGGGGCTGGGCCTCCTTCCCGCCGGACCTGGCTCCCGATGCCGAGGACGGCACCAGGTAGACGTCGACGACCGACCCGGACTCCACGGACCCGGGCACCTGCTCGGCGTCCACGGCGATCGGCACCTGGAGCAGCCGGCTCTCGCCCGCGGAGCCGACCGCACCCCGGGGCAGCAGCTCGCCCGCACCCACTCCGCGGGTGAGCTCCAGGTCCGCCGGGAGCTCGTCGTCGACGGTGAAGTAGCCGTCCAGGTCTCCGCCGTCGGCGAACCGAACACGGGTCGCGACGAGGTCGTCGGCCGCGAGCCGGTCGCCGGCACCGAGGTCCGTCGCCGCCGCCCAGACCGACACGGTGTCGTCGGCGCTGCCCAGGAGGCGCGCGCCGGCCACGACGGAGACCGCGACGATCAGGACCCCGATCCACAGGCGGGGGTCTCGCCAGCCGGGCGTGGTGGCCCGCACGGCGGGCGGTGCCGCCGTCGACGTGGGTGCCCCGAGATTCCTGGCCACGCGAACATCATGCAGGCCCGGCCGCCCGCGGTCACCCCCTCCTCCACAGCCCGGAGAGTGGCGGCGTCCGCGGGTTCGGCGGAGGTGGGAGCATGGAGTCATGCCCGGCACGCCCCGCTTCCTCACCCTCGCCGATGTCGCGGAGGTCCTCAACACCTCCAGTGCCCAGGTCTACGCCCTGGTGCGGCGCGGCGACCTCCCCGCGATCAAGATCGGTGGGCGGGGTCAGTGGCGGGTGGAGTCGACACAGCTCGAGGAGTTCATCCAGCGGATGTACGTCGAGACCAAGACCTTCGTCGACGAGCACCCGTACGTCGAGGCCGAGCAGCGCCCGGAGAGCTAACCGACCTCCGAGCCCAGGGTGATCGAGAGCGTCTGCTCGTCGCCGTTGCGGTCGATGGTGAACTCCAGCGTCTCCCCGGGCTGGTGGGAGCGGATCGCCACGATCAGCGCGATCCCGTCGGTGACCCGCTCGCCGTCGACCGCGGTCACCACGTCGCCCTTCTTCAGCCCGCTCGCCTCGGCCGGGGTGTCGGCGACGACCTCGTCGATCTCGGCGCCCGTGCCGTCGTCCTGGCCGGTCTGGACCTTGGCCCCGATGACGGGGTACCGCGCCTCGCCGGTGCGCAGGATCTGGTCGGCCGTGGTCCGGACCTGCTCGATCGGGATCGCGAAGCCGACGCCGATGTTCCCGGACTCGCCGTCGACACTGCCGCCGGTGGTCGCGATCGCGGAGTTGACGCCGACCACCTGGCCCCGGAGGTTGACCAGCGGCCCACCCGAGTTACCGGGGTTGATCGCGGCGTCGGTCTGCACCGCGTTGATGTACGACGAGTCGTCACCGGAGTCGCCCGTCGTGACGGGCCGGTGCAGGGCGCTCACGATGCCCGCCGTGACCGTGGAGCTGAGCCCGAGCGGTGAGCCGAACGCGACCACGCCCTCACCCACGCGGAGTGCCTGCGAGGCGCCCAGCGCGGCGGGCTTGAGGCCCTTGGCGCCCTCGGCGTAGAGCACGGCCAGGTCGTAGACGGGGCTGCGGCCCACGATCGTGGCCTCGTAGCGGTTGCCGTCCTGGTCGACGATCTCGATCGGGCCGTCGTCGGAGGCGGCGTCCGCCACCACGTGGTTGTTGGTGATGACGTGACCCTGGCGATCGAGCACGAAGCCGGAGCCGGTGGCGCCGCCCTTCTGCCCGTCGTACTCGGCCGAGATCTGGACGGTGCTCGGCAGCAACGCCTGGGCGACCGCGGCGACCGAGCCGTTGTCCTCGGCGAGCGGCGGGACCGACACGGTGTCCACGCCGCTCAGGCCGCTCGACACGCTGCCGGGATTGTCGTCGTCGGTGAGCTGGTCGTAGGCGACCCCGCCCGCCACGCCACCCAGGACACCCACGACGAGCGCGACCGCAGCGACCACGGGCCAGATCCAGCCCGGCAC
>JAOPXF010000224.1 GCA_025965295.1 Nocardioides sp. | reverse complement strand
GGCGCCGGGCCTCAACCTGCTGGTCAGCTTCCCGTTCCCGAAGGAGGCCTCCGAGATCGTGCTCGGTGACTACGCCAACACCTCCATCCGCGCCGACATCAGCCTGGAGAACTTCGTGCCGTCCGGCGGCCTGCCGTCGGTGCCCGGGCTCCCCGACCTCCCCGACCTCCCCATCGGCGGCCCCCAGCTCGACCAGGTGCTCGACTGCCTGCGCAGCGGCAGCATCACCTCCAAGGCCTGCCGCGCCGTGCTGCGCTCGGTGACGCTGATGCCCGAGCTGCTGTCGCGCTGCACGACCAGGAAGTGGCGCTCGACCGGCGTGTGCCGCGCCCTCGGCCCGGTCGGCGGCCTCCTCGGCGGGCTCGGGGGCCTCGGCACCTCCCTGCCCGACCTGCCCGGCCTGGGTCGCCTCAGCGCGGCCCTCAGCAGCGGCGACCCCGCGCCCAGGGCCGACACCCAGACCCTGTTCGGGGGTGCCCCGTGACCCGCGCCGTGCGCCTGCGCCTGGTGGCCTTCGTCGTCCTCTCCGCGGTCGGCATCGTCTACGTCGCCGCGGCCTACCTGGGGCTGGTCGACAAGGTGCTGGGACGCGGCTACACCGTCCACGCGACGCTGCCGACCTCCGGTGGGCTCTTCGAGGGCAGCGAGGTGACCTCCCGCGGCGTCAAGATCGGCACGGTCGAGGCCATGAGCACGACCCGCGACGGCGTCTCCCTCGAGCTGGCCATCCACGAGGGGGTCGAGCTGCCGCTCGACTCCCCGATGTTCGTGCACAACCTGTCGGCGGTGGGGGAGCAGTACCTCGACTTCGAGCCGCCCGACGAGAAGGGGCCGTACGCCGAGGCGGGCGACACGATCCACGGCAACGAGGACTCCCTGCCGGTCGACGAGGGCGACCTGCTGGTGGAGCTCGACCAGTTCGTGAGCTCGGTCGACAAGAAGAACCTCCAGGTCACCGTCCGTGAGCTCGGCCTGATGTTCAACGACACCGGCAGGCCCCTCCAGCGGATGCTCGACAGCGGGGGCGACTTCATCGACGAGGCCGCCGCGCACGACAAGGAGACCATCCGCCTCCTCGACAACGGGCTCACCGTGCTGCGCACCCAGCAGGCGCAGGGCGAGAACATCACGTCCTTCTCCCGCGACCTCCGGCTGATCACCCAGTCGCTGCGCACGAGCGACGGCCACCTGCGCACCGTCCTCCAGGGCACTCCCGGGGCGACCCGGGAGGTCCAGGCGCTGCTCGAGGACCTCGAGCCGACCCTGCCCGTGCTGCTGGGCAACGCGGTCAGCGTCAACCAGGTGGTCGTGTCGCACCTGGCGGGCATCGAGCAGCTGCTCGTCACGTTCCCGCGGACCATCTCCAGCGGCTTCACCGGCACGCCCCCGGACGGGTACGGGCACGTCAACCTCCAGTACAACGACACGCCCCCCTGCACCCAGGGGTACAAGCCGCCGAGCCAGTGGCGCCGGGGCGACCAGCTGAGCGACGGCCCGATCTTCCCCGCCGAGTGCAAGAGCGGCTCGCCGTACGAGATGCGCGGCCCCAAGCGTTCGCCGGGCAGCCAGGGCCACCCCTCGCCGGGGCGCGCCTACCGGGGGTCGTACGACCCGAGCACCGGTCTCGTCGACGGTGCCGTGGACGCCCACGGAAACCCGGTACGGTTCCTCGATCAGGGCAACCTGTCGATCCTGGGAGGGGACTCGTGGAAGTGGCTGCTGGTCGGTCCGGTGGCAACTCCGTGACCCCGCCCGAGCCGAGCCGTTCGCACACGAGCGTCAACGTCGTCCTCTACGCCGTCACCCTGCTGCTCGCCTGCGCGTGCGTCGTGGGCGCCGTGAAGGTCGTCGGCACCCACGGCGAGGAGCGGCGCGCGGTCGTCGACCAGGAGCGGTACGGCGATGTCCTGTCCGCCGCCACGACCGAGGCGGAGGCCTTCATCAACATCCGCTACGACGACGCCCAGGCCAGCATCGACAAGGTGGCCGCCGGCGCGACGGGCGACTTCCGCAAGGAGTACGACACGTCGACCAAGGGTGTGCTCGAGGTGCTCGAGCAGAGCAAGTCGGTGATGGACGGCAAGGTGATCTGGGCCGGCGTCGTCGACGTCGACAAGGACACCGCCACGGTCATTGCCGCGACCACCGGCACCGTGGCGAACACCAAGACCGGCAACGAGCCGGTCGTCCGGAACTTCCGGCTCCAGCTCGACCTCGTCTACGTGGACGGTGCCTGGCTCACCAACGACCTCCAGTTCGTGGGCTGACGCGGTGGCATCGAGACTCGAGGGCTGGTACGTCAACCCGGAGGGCGCCGACCCGGAGGTGGAGACCTGGTGGAACGGGCATCAATGGACGGCCCACACACGGCCGGTCTCGGGCGATGCGAAGCCCCAGCCACCCCACGTCACCTCCTCGGCACCCACGACCCTGGGGATGCCCGGTCGTGAGATCGTCGAGCGGCCGGGTGGCGGGGGGCTGCTCGGCAGCGTGCGCACGACCGTGGTGCTCGTGGTCGCCCTGGTCCTGCTGGTGGGCGTGGCCGCGGGCGAGGCGTGGTACCTCTGGCTCCGGGACGAGCCTGTGGTGTCCGCCTCCCGGCCGGTCGTGACCGGTGAGATGGCGCACCGCGCCGCGGTCGAGGCGGCCACCCAGGACACCGAGGAGATCCTGTCGACGTCGTACAAGAACTACGACGAGCAGGTCGATCAGGCGACCAGCCGGATGACGGACTCCTTCGCCGCGCAGTACCGCACCACGATCGGTGACATCAGAGACCGGTTCGTCGCCCAGAGGACCGAGCTGCTGGTCAAGGTCGTGGGTGCGGGCGTGGTCCGGGCCTCCGCGGAGCAGGTCCAGGCGCTGCTGTTCCTCAACCAGTACGTCACGAGGGCCGGCAAGGACACCACGTTCACGCCGTACCGCGCGCTGGTCACCGTGGTGCACACCGACCACGGCTGGCTGGTCTCCCAGATCGAAACGAAGTAGCCAGCGCGGCTCGTTTCTGCCAAACTAGAACACGTTCCAGTCTTCGGCTCTTGAGTCACGCACCCGGGAAGGGAAGGATCGCGGTCGTGCCGTCACCCATCCCCACCGACCTGTTGATCATCGGCGCCGGCCCCACCGGCCTGTTCGCCGCCTACTACGCGGGCTTCCGCGGCCTGCGGGTCGCCCTCGTCGACTCGCTGCCCGAGCTGGGGGGCCAGATCACCGCGATGTACCCCGAGAAGCAGATCCTCGACGTGGCGGGGTTCCCGTCGATCAAGGGCCGCGACCTCGTCGAGGGGCTGGTGACCCAGGCAGCGACCGCCCGTCCGGACTACCACCTCGACCGGACCGCCACCACGCTGACCCACCACGGCGACCACGTCGTCGTGACGCTCGACGACGGCACCGAGATCACCGCCGGCGCCGTCCTCATCACCGCCGGGATCGGCAAGTTCAGCCCCCGGGCGCTGCCGGCCGGTGAGGGCTGGCTGGGCCGTGGCCTGGAGTTCTTCGTGCCCAGCTTCGCGCCGTACGCCGGCAAGGACGTCGTGATCGTGGGCGGCGGCGACAGTGCCTTCGACTGGGCCCTGCACCTCGAGCCGGTGGCCAGCTCGGTGACGCTCGTGCACCGTCGTGACGCCTTCCGCGCGCACCAGCGCACCGTCGACCAGGTCCGTGCCTCCTCGGTCGACATCGTGACGAAGGCGGAGGTCACCGCGCTCAACGGCAACGGCGCGCTGGAGTCGGTGGAGATCACCGTCGGCGGCGAGCCGACCACCCGCCCCGCGCAGGCGCTGGTGGCGGCGCTCGGCTTCATCGCCGACCTCGGTCCGCTCCAGCAGTGGGGGATCGAGGTCGAGAAGCGGCACGTGGTCGTGGACTCGTCGATGCGGACCAGCCTGGAGCGGGTCTTCGCCGCCGGCGACATCACCGAGTACCCCGGCAAGGTCCGGCTGATCGCCGTCGGCTTCGGCGAGGCGGCGACCGCGGTCAACAACGCCGCGGTCGCGATCGACCCGTCGGCCCACGTGTTCCCCGGCCACTCCAGCGAAGGAACCTGATGACCACCCGGATGAGCGGGCGCGACGCCGTGAAGATGAGCGAGCAGGAGGTCTCCGACTTCCTGCACGCCAACCTCAAGGTCCAGGTCGCCAGCGTCGGCAAGGACGGTGCGCCGCACCTCTCGACGCTCTTCTACATCGTGCTCGAGACCGGTGAGATCGCGTTCTGGACCTACGGCCGGAGCCAGAAGATCCGCAACCTCGAGCGCGACCCCCGCATCAGCGCGCTCGTGGAGGACGGCACCGACTACTTCGAGCTGCGCGGCGTCTCGATGACGGGGACCGCCGAGCTGGTGCGCGACCACGACCGGATCCTCGAGATCGGCTCGGCCGTGGCGGTCCGGATGGTGGGCGCCACCACGCTCGACGACCTGGGCGACATCGGCCGCGAGGCCGTCGAGAAGCAGGCGACCAAGCGGGTCGCCGTCATCGTCCGTCCCGACCATGTCGCGACGTGGGACCACCGCAAGATGGTCTGATTCGTCCGGGCACAGCAACGAGCCGAGGAGGCAACCGTGAAGATCAAGGTCGACTTCGACCTCTGCGAGTCGAACGCCCTGTGTGAGGCCCTCGCGCCCGAGGTCTTCGAGCTGGATGACGACGACTTCCTGCAGCTCAAGACCGACGAGACCACCGACGAGAACATCGACAACGTGCGGCGCGCCGTGGCTGCCTGCCCGCGGGCCGCGATCTCGCTCCACGACTGAACAGGACCCCGCATGACTGACGACCTCTCCCTCGACGGCCGCGTCGCCGTCGTCACCGGTGCGGGTGCGGGGCTGGGCCGTGCCGAGGCGGTGGCCCTGGCCGACGCCGGTGCCCGGATCGTGCTCAACGACCTGCCCGGCGCCGCCGACGAGGCCGCGGAGGAGATCCGCTCCCGCGGCGGCACGGTCGTCGTCGTGACCGGAGACGTGGGGGAGCGCTCGACCGCCGACGCGATGGTGGGCGCGGCCGTCGACGAGCTCGGCGGCCTCGACATCGTCGTCAACAACGCCGGCATGACCCGCGACAAGATGCTCTTCAACAT
>JAOPXF010000191.1 GCA_025965295.1 Nocardioides sp. | reverse complement strand
ACCACGGGAGGACGCCGAGTCCGAGCGCGCCGGCCGCCGGGAGCACCTCGTGCTCGACCGCACGGTTGAGCAGGGAGAACTCGACCTGGGTCGAGGCCAGCACCGCCCGGCCCGGAACGGCCCGCTGCCACGTGGCGGCCTGGGCGGTCTGCCAGCCGGCGTAGTTGGAGATGCCGACGTACGACGTGCGGCCGCTTGCGACCGCCGCGTCGAGCGCGCTGAGCGTCTCCTCGAGCGGGGTCTCGTCGGACCAGATGTGCACCTGCCACAGGTCGACGTGGTCGACGCCGAGCCGCTTCAGCGACGAGTCGAGCGTGGCGAGCAGGTGGCCGCGCCCGACGTTGTACTCGCGGGTGCCGCGACGCGAGCTGATCCCGGCCTTGGTGGCGAGCACGATCTCGTCGCGGGCCACGACGTCGCCGATCAGGGTGCCGATCAGCTCCTCCGAGGCGCCGTTGCCGTAGCCGGCGGCGGTGTCGACGAAGGTGCCGCCGGCCTCGGCGAAGGCGATCAGCTGGTCGCGCGCCTCGTGCTCGTCGGTGTCCCGGCCCCAGGTCATCGTCCCGAGACCGAGGCGGGAGACCCTGAGTCCGGTCGCGCCGACCGACCGCTGCTGCATGGCGACAAGTTAGCGGGCGGTGCCTGACGGCGACGCCCCGGCTCGCCGGGCACCGGTCAGGTAACGCGCAGATCCGCTCGTTAGGCTGTGCCGCGGCCCGTCGGTCCGACCCTCTACGACTCCCAGGTGTGCATCCATGAACTACTTCGACGCCGTCGTCCTCGGCATCGTCGAGGGACTCACCGAGTTCCTCCCGGTCTCCAGCACCGGCCACCTGACGATCGCGGAGAAGGCGCTCGGCCTCGACGTCACCGACCCGGAGGTGACGGCGTACACCGCAGTGATCCAGGTGGGCGCCATCGCGGCGGTGGTCGTCTACTTCGCCAAGGACATCTGGAGCATCGCCCGGGCCTGGGCGCTCGGCCTGGTCAAGCCGGAGTACCGCGGCCAGCTCGACCACCGGATGGGCTGGTACGTCATCGTCGGCAGCATCCCGGTCGGCCTGGCCGGCTTCCTGCTGAGGGACCTGATCAAGGGCGACCTGCGCTCGCTGTGGGTGGTGGCCTTCGCGCTCGTCGGCTGGAGCGCGGTGATGTGGCTGGCCGAGCGCGTGGGCCGACAGGAGCGCACCGAGCGTGACCTCGGCGTCACCGACGCGATCGTCGTCGGCCTGTTCCAGATCATCTCGCTGGTGCCGGGCGTGTCCCGCTCCGGTGCCACGATCTCCGGTGGCCTGGTGCGCGGCCTCGACCGGGTCACCGCCACGAAGCTCAGCTTCTTCCTGTCCATCCCGGCGCTGGTGGCGGCCGGCCTGTTCGAGCTGAAGGACCTCGGCGGCGACATCGGCGTGGGCCAGGTGGTGGTGGGCACGCTCGTGTCGTTCGTCGTGGCCTACGCGGCCGTCGCGTGGCTGCTCCGGTTCGTCGCCGGCCACTCGATCGTGTGGTTCGTGCCCTACCGCCTCGCGCTCGGCCTCGTGCTGATCGCGCTGCTCGCGACGAACACGATCAGCGCGACCTAGCTAGAGCCAGCCCGACTTCTTGAAGAAGACCCACAGGGCGCCGGAGATCAGCACCATCAGGGCCAGCGAGTACGCGTAGCCGTACTGCCACGCCAGCTCGGGCATGTGGTCGAAGTTCATGCCGTAGACACCGGCCACCAGGGTGGGTACGGCGACCAGGCCGACGCCGGCGGAGATCTTGCGCATGTCCTCGTTCTGCCGGATCTGGATCCCGGCGATGTGCGCCTCGAAGGCCGTCGACAGCAGCTGGTCGAGGTTGTCCACGATCTCCGCGACCCGGTCGAGGTGGTCGCTCACGTCACGGAAGAACGGGACCGCGTCGACGTGGATCCCGTCGACCTGGGCGGTCGCGAAGCGCCGCATCGGCTCGCGCAGCGGCAGCACCGCCCGGCGCACCTCGGCGAGCTCACGCTTGAGGGTGTAGATGCGCTCGGAGTCGTTGGTGCGCTCGGGGGAGAAGACGGACGCCTCGACCTCGTCGACGTCCTCCTCGAGGGCGAGGACCACGTCGAGGTAGCCGTCGACGACCCGGTCGCAGACGGCGTACACGACCGCCGACGGCCCGTGCGTCAGCACCGACTCCTTGGACTCGAGGAACTCCCGCGCCGAGTGCAGCTCCGAGCCCTTCCCGTGCCGCACCGTGACGATGAAGTCCTCGCCCACGAAGATGTGGATCTCGCCGGTCTCGACGGCGTCCTGCTCGTCGACGTACCAGAGCGACTTGAGGATCAGGAACAGGCTGTCGTCGTAGCGCTCCAGCTTGGGCCGTTGGTGGGCGTGCACGGCGTCCTCGACGGCCAGCGGATGCAGACCGAACGCCACCGCGACGTCCTCCAGCTCGTGCTCGGAGGGCTCGTGCAGCCCCACCCACACGAAGTCGCCCGGATCGGTCGCCCGCGACCGGAGGTCGTGCAGCTCGTTGGGAGCGCAGTCCACGGGGACCCGGACTCCCTTGCGGTAGAGAGCGCTGTCGACGATCACGTGCTCACGCTAGCCCCACTACAGTCCCTGCCATGGCAACCGTGATCCTCGTGCGACACGGCCGGACCACCGCGAACGCCACGGGCGTCCTGGCCGGCCGGCTCCCCGGCGTCAAGCTGGACGACACCGGGCACGGGCAGGCCGCCCGCGCCGCCGAACGTCTCGGCAAGGTCCCGCTGGCCGCGATCGTCAGCAGCCCCCTGGAGCGGTGCCGGCAGACGGCGAAGGCGATCATGGGCGCACAGGAGGGGCCGCTGGCGATCTCCAGCGAGCGCGGCATCACCGAGTGCGACTACGGGGACTGGCAGGGCCGGGCGCTCAAGGACCTGGCCAAGGAGAAGCTGTGGGGCACCGTCCAGTCCCAGCCGTCGGCCGCGGCGTTCCCCGGCGGTGAGTCGCTCGGTGCCATGCAGGCCAGGGCGGTGGCGGCCGTCCGTCGTCACGACGCGGCGGTCGAGTCCGCACACGGCCCCGGCGCCGTCTGGGTTGCGGTGAGCCACGGCGACATCATCAAGTC
>JAOPXF010000174.1 GCA_025965295.1 Nocardioides sp. | reverse complement strand
ACCACTGGGCCGCGGCGGCCGCCGGGCACGTCGAGCGCGGCGAGACGGCGTACGACGCCGCGCACCGCGAGGCGCTCGAGGAGATCGGCGTGACCGGCCTCGACCTGACCTTCGTCACCGCGATGCAGCGCACCCGCGGTGGCGAGCCGATCGACGAGCGGATCGACTTCTTCTTCACCTCGCGGGCGTGGTCCGGCGAGCCGCGCATCGTCGAGCCCGAGAAGTGCGCGGGTCTGCGGTGGTACGCCCTCGACGACCTCCCCGACCCCGTGGTGCCGCACGAGCTGTCCGTGCTCGAGGCGCTGCGCGGCGGCGCCCCGGCGCCGTACACGACGTTCGGCTTCACCCCGCCTGACCGGCTCTGACCCGACTCTGAACGACACCGACCGAGGAGCAGCAGATGACGCACGAGGACCTTGGCCCCAGGCCCGACCCGAAGATCGAGCCCGGCGAGCCCAACCCGGGAGGCGTGGACGCGATCGACGGGGGCGACGAGCCCGAGCCGACGATCCCCGACCTGCCGACCGACAAGAACCCCGCCGTCGAGGACGCCGCGCCCGACGAGCTGAAGGAGGGTGAGGACACCTCGACCCAGGCGACCGACGACGAGGAGCCGATCAGCGGCGAGAAGGAGTCCCCCGCCTGACGCGTGGTTCGGCGGGGCGCGCAGCGGGTACGCACCCCGCATGGACACACCCGACAGCGACATCCGCGACTCCACGCCCAACGCGAACGGGCCCGACGGTGCCGCCGGCGACATGGGCGTCAGCAGCGAACGGGTCGGCCCCACCGGCCCCGGCCAGGTCGGCACCGACGGCGTCCGGCCGACCTCCCGTGCGGACCGGCCCGACGACGCCGACGTACCTCCCGAGCAGCACCCCGGCAACCCGGAGGAGAACCCCGAGGGCCTCGCTCCGAAGGCCGGCTACCCGTCTCGCGACCCGCGCTCGCAGGACTGACCCGCCCCGGGTCCCGGAGTGGACCGGGCACGCGTGGGTACGTCCCCGGCGGGAACGCGGCCGGGCCGGATCCGTCCGCGGCGAGAGGGAGGACGTGTCTGACATGAGGAGCGAGGATCTCGGGCCGATGCCCGAGCCCCGGGTCGAGCCCGGCGAGCCGAACCCCGGCGGTGTGGATGCGATCACCGGCGAGATGCAGGTCCCGGTCGTGGCCGACCTGCCCCCGGAGCTGAACCCGGCCGTCGACGACGACGCCGTGCCCGACGAGCTCACCGAGGGCGAGGACACCTCCACGCAGGCGACCGAGGGCGAGGAGCCCGTCAGCGCCGAGAAGGAGTCCCCGGTCTGACGGCACCGCCGTCGTGATGGCGGTGATCTGACGTCACCTGATGACGTGGAATCACCGCTGTCCCACGCTCCCGTCCACAGGTGGAGTCGACGGGCCTCGCCAAGGTGCGCCCGAGCGCTCAGCCTTCTCGCTGTGAACGTCATCATCCAGCGGCTGCTGCGCCACCAGTGCGGTGTCGTCGCCCGCCGACAGGTGCTGGCGGCCGGCTTGCTGGACCGGGACGTCCGGCGTCTCGTGCGCCGCCGGGAGTGGGCGATCGTGCACGACGGCGTCTACGTCGACCACACCGGTCCGCCCACCTGGCTCCAACTCGCGTGGGCCGGTGTGCTCTTCGCCTGGCCCGCGGCGCTCTGCCACGACTCGGCGGTCCGGGCGGCCGACGGGCCGGGCCGTCGCGACCGCCTCGACGGTGATCCGATCCATGTCGCGGTCGACCGCGATCGCGCGTTCGCGGCCCCGAGCGGGATCGTCCCGCATCGGCTGGCGGACCTCGACGCCAAGGTGCAGTGGAACCTGGGTCCCCCGCGGGTCCGCGTCGAGCAAGCCGTGCTCGACGTGGCGGCGGAGAGCCGGAGCGAGTTCGCGGCGATCGCCGTACTGGCCAAGGCCGTCCAGAGCCGACGAACGACCGCCGACCGCATCCAGAAGGCGCTGGCCGGTCGCACCCGGATCGCCCGCCGGGAGTTCCTGAGCGGTGTCCTGCGCGACGTGGCCGAGGGAACGTGCTCCGTGCTGGAGCACGGCTACCTCGACCTTGTCGAGCGCCCGCACGGGTTGCCCCGGGCGAGCCGTCAGCTGCTCGGGTCGTCGCGAGGCCCCGTCTACCGCGATGTCGAGTACCAGCCCTTCAGAATGCTCGTGGAGCTCGACGGGCGTCTGTTCCACACCGGCGCCGAGGCCCACAGCCGGGACCTGGACCGTGATCTCGACGCCGCGGTGGATGGGCGTGAGTCCGTCCGTCTCGGATGGGGTCAGGTGTTCGACCACCCGTGCTGGACGGCGGCGCACCTCGGGATCCTCCTGCGGCAACGCGGTTGGGAGGGTCAGATCGTCCGGTGCCCGGCCTGCCCGGATGGCGGTGGTCTCAGGTCATCACGTGACAGCTTTCCACCGCTGTCTGCCTGAGCGGCGGCTCAGCGGCAGGCCGGGGCGTCCGGGAGCGGGGCGGGCACGCCGAGCGTGGGCATGCCGAGGGTGACCCCGGAGGCGACCGGGGCCGCCCGGCGGGCCGCCCAGGCGTCCCCGGAGCGGGTGCGTCGTACGGCGAGGACCGGGCCGTCGGCGACCAGGTGGTGGGGGGCGGCGTAGGTCAGGGTCACGGTGACCATGTCGCCGGGGCGGGGTCTCGAGACGGGACTCCGTCCCTCCTCGACCACCGGATCCCACGCGAAGTGGACCAGCCGGTTGTCGGGGGCGCGGCCGGAGAGCCGGTGGGTCGCGGCGTCCTTGCGGCCCTCGCCCTCGGAGACCATCAGCTCGACGGTGCGGCCGACCTGGCGCTTGTTCTCGGCCCAGGCGACCTCGTTGACGAGGGCGGCGAGCCGCTCGTAGCGGTGCCGGACCACCTCGGGCGAGACCTGGTCGTCGAGGGTGGCGGCGGGGGTGCCGGGGCGCTTGGATTACTGGAACGTGAAGGCGCCCGCGAACCGCGCGGCCGCGACGACGTCCAGCGTCGCCTGGAAGTCCTCCTCGGTCTCGCCGGGGAAGCCCACGATGATGTCGGTGGTGATCGCGGCGTCGGGCATCGCGG
>JAOPXF010000172.1 GCA_025965295.1 Nocardioides sp. | reverse complement strand
TCGACGACTTCAACAAGGCCGTCCGCGCGGGCAAGGTCGAGGTGCCGCCGGGCAGCGAGCGCGAGCTGGCGCCGTACCCCTACCTGCTCGTGATCGTCGACGAGCTCGCCGACCTGATGATGGTCGCTCCGCGCGACGTCGAGGACGCGATCGTCCGGATCACCCAGCTGGCCCGGGCAGCAGGCATCCACCTGGTGCTCGCCACCCAGCGCCCGAGCGTCGACGTCGTCACCGGCCTGATCAAGGCCAACGTCCCGTCCCGGCTGGCCTTCGCGACCAGCTCGCTGGCCGACAGCCGGGTCATCCTCGACCAGCCGGGCGCCGAGAAGCTGGTCGGCCAGGGCGACGGTCTCTTCCTGCCGATGGGCTCCTCGAAGGCGGTGCGCGTGCAGGGCTCCTGGGTCTCCGAGGTGGAGATCGCCCAGGTGGTCAAGCACTGCAAGAGCCAGCTGGAGCCGACCTACCGCGACGACGTGACGGCCCCGGCCGCCAACAAGCGCGAGATCGACGACGACATCGGCGACGACATGGACCTGGTCATCCAGGCGATCGAGCTCGTGGTGTCGACGCAGTTCGGCTCCACGTCGATGCTGCAGCGCAAGCTGCGGGTCGGCTTCGCGAAGGCCGGACGCCTGATGGACATCATGGAGAGCCGTGGCGTGGTCGGGCCCAGCGAGGGCTCGAAGGCGCGCGACGTGCTGGTCAAGCCCGACGAGATCGACGGCGTCATTGCGACGCTCCAGGGGGAGCTGTGAGCGAGGTCCGAGCAACAGAGGTGCACGACGAGTACGACGGGTCCGCCGTGGCCGAGCCGCTCGGGCTCGCACCCGACCCCGTGGAGGTGCGCCGCAACGCCGGTGTCGCCGTGCTGGTCGGCGCGGTCGCGTCCGCGGTCGCCATCGGCTACCTCGCCCGGGCCAGCAGCAGCGGCTCGTGGGTCGACTGGTCGCTCTTCGCGGTGATGGGCACCCTCGGCGTCGGCCACCTGGTCGCGTTCGTCGACGCCCGCACTCCCTTGCTGGTCGCCGACACCCAGGGCGTGCGGATCCGTCTCGGGCGCACCTGGCGCGGCATGCCGTGGGGTGCGCTCGCCCACGTCGAGCACCTGCCCCGCGGTGGACCCCTCCGCGACGGGCGCCTGGTGCTCGTCGCCCGCAATCCCGAGCGCGTCATCGAGGAGCTCGACGCCAGTGGTCGCCGTCAGACCCGCTTCGCCGAGAGGCTCTACGGCGCCCCGTTCGCGGTCCCGCTGGCGCTCTCGACCCGGGTGTCCGGTGCGGGACCCGACCTGACCGAGGCGCTGGTGCGCCTCGCCGGTGACTCCGCGCTGGTGCTCGAGGTGGTGCCCGAGCAGGCACCCGAGCCCGCCGATGTCGACGAGCACGAGATGGACGAGCCGCACGACGAGGTCGAGCTCGAGGACGAGCACGAGGAGACCACCCGTCGCTGGCACGACCCGCGTCCCGCGGTCGCCCTGGCCATCGGTGCCCTGTCCACCGCGCTGCAGCGCCGGCGCGACGACGCCGAAAGGGCCGACGTCGCCGCCTCCGCGGCCGCGGCCGCGGCGGCGGTTGCGGACCCGGCCGAGCCCCCGGTCTCGATGCCGATCGTCGCCAGTGCCACGCCGAGCCCGTTTCGCGAGCCGGTCACGGCTGCCCGCGCCGAGGTGCACCACGAGCTGACCCTGGGCGCCACCGCCCTGGCCAAGGACCTCGCGGAGCAGGACGCCCGCCGCGAGCTCCCCGAGGCGCGCGAGCTGCGCCGCCCGGGCTCGGTCAACCTGGTCGAGGACACCGTGATGTGGGGAGACCGCGTGCGGCCGATCGCCCGCGTCGGCGACAGCGTCGCCCCGCTGGTCATCGACGAGTTCGCGGTCGAGCCGGCCGACGACCCGGTCATCGGCCCGGAGCTCGCGGCCGCCCGCACCCGGCTGGGTCTCACCGTCGACCAGCTGGCCGACCGCACCCGCATCCGGCCCCATGTCATCGAGTCGATCGAGGTCGACGACTTCGTGCCGTGTGGCGGCGACTTCTACGCCCGTGGTCACCTGCGCACTCTCGCCCGCGTGCTCGGGGTCGACGCCGCGCCCCTTCTCACGGCGTACGACGACCGCTACGCCGACGCCCCGATCAACCCGAGGCGCGTCTTCGAGGCCGAGCTGGCCACCGGGGCGCACGGCTCCATCCGCAGCACCCGCGGCGGCCCGAGCTGGTCGGTCCTGATCGCGGCCGTGATGGCGGTGGTCCTGGTGTGGTCGATCGCACGCCTGGTCATGGACAGCACCGTCGACCTGAGCCCGGCCGGCACCCAGCTCAACGGCTCGGGTGGGCCCGCCAACAGCCTGTCGATGCTCGGCGACCCGGTGCCGGTGCTGCTCACGGCAGCCGGTGGCGGGGCGCACGTCGTCGTCCGTGACGGTGAGGGCAAGGTCGCCTTCAGCGGCGACCTGGCCTTCGGCGAGAGCCGGATGGTCAAGGGCGTCGCGACCCCGATCAGCATCCAGTCGTCCGACGGTGCGCTCGTGGTCTCGGTCGACGGCGAGGACCGCGGGGCCCTGGGCGCCGAGGGTCAGCCCGCCCAGAACACGTTCACGGTCCGCTCCGACAAGCGCTGAGCGTCGCGAGTTCGCCCCGGGGAGGGCCCGGCCGTCATACTCGGGGACGACCATGACTTCCACTGACACCCACGCCGTCCTACCCGTCTCCGGCGCGCCGACCACCGTGGCGATGGTGACCCTCGGGTGCGCCCGCAACGAGGTCGACTCCGAGGAGCTCGCCGGCCGGCTCGAGGCCGACGGCTTCCTGCTCGTCGACGACCCGGCCGACGCCGACACCGTCGTCGTCAACACCTGCGGCTTCGTCGAGGCGGCCAAGAAGGACTCCGTCGACACGCTGCTGTCCGCGGCCGACCTGAAGGCCCAGCTGAAGGAGTCGGGCGGGCGCTCCCAGTCCGTCGTCGCGGTCGGGTGCCTGGCCGAGCGCTACGGCAAGGACCTCGCCGAGTCGCTGCCCGAGGCCGATGCCGTGCTCGGCTTCGACGACTACCCCGACATCGCCGCCCGGCTGCGCTCGATCATGGCGGGGGAGTCCCACGTGGCCCACACCCCGCAGGACCGGCGCCGGCTGCTCCCGATCTCCCCGGTCGAGCGCGACGCCACGTCGCTGAGCGTGCCGGGGCACGGGCTCGACGAGATCGGGACGAACGCGCCGGCCACCGGCCCCCGCGCCGTACGCCGCCGCCTCGACGGGGGCCCGATGGCGCCGCTCAAGCTGGCCAGCGGCTGCGACCGGCGCTGCTCGTTCTGCGCCATTCCCGCCTTCCGTGGCTCGTTCGTCAGCCGCCGTCCCAGCGACGTGATCCAGGAGGCCCGCTGGCTGGCCACCCAGGACGTCCGCGAGCTCTTCCTGGTGAGCGAGAACTCCACGTCGTACGGCAAGGACCTCGGCGACCTGCGGCTGCTCGAGACCCTGCTGCCCGAGCTGACCGCGATCGACGGCGTCGAGCGGGTGCGGGTGTCCTACCTGCAGCCGGCCGAGACCCGGCCCGGCCTGATCGAGGCGATCGCGACCACCCCCGGGGTGGCGTCGTACTTCGACCTCTCCTTCCAGCACGCCAGCGCCGGCGTGCTGCGTCGGATGCGCCGCTTCGGCGACCCCGACAGCTTCCTCGGCCTGCTCGACCGGGTGCGGGCACTGGCGCCCGAGGCCGGTGTCCGCTCCAACGTGATCGTGGGCTTCCCCTGCGAGACCGAGGACGACCTGGCCATCCTGTGCGACTTCCTCGTCGCCGCCCGGATGGACGTCACCGGCGTCTTCGGCTACTCCGACGAGGACGGCACCGAGGCCGCGTCGTACGACGGCAAGCTCGACGAGGACGAGGTCCGCGCGCGGACCGAGCACGTCACCGGTCTCGTCGAGGAGCTCAACGCCCAGCGGG
>JAOPXF010000165.1 GCA_025965295.1 Nocardioides sp. | reverse complement strand
GTCACCTGCTTGGAGCGGTTGCCCTTCGCCAGCATCACCATCGATCCGCCCGCGGCCTGGAAGGACTCGACGTACGAGTCCATCCGGCCGGCCGTCGTCGGCCCGAACGACCCGGACGCCATGCCGTCGGGCGTCTTCGCCGGGCCGGCGTAGTAGACCGGGTGGTCGCGCAGGTACGACGGCATCTCCTCGCCGGCGTCGAGCCGCTCCTGGATCTTGGCGTGCGCGATGTCGCGCGCGACGACCAGGGGACCGGTCAGCGACAGCCGGGTCTTGACGGGGTGCTTCGACAGCTCGGCGAGGATCTCCGCCATCGGCAGGTTGAGGTCGATCCGCACCACGTCACCCGACTCGGCGAGGTGCTGCGTCTCGACGTCCGGCAGGTAGTGCACCGGGTCGGTCTCGAGCTGCTCGAGGAAGACGCCCTCGGGGGTGATCTTGCCGAGCGCCTGCCGGTCGGCCGAGCATGAGACCGCGATCGCGACCGGGCACGAGGCGCCGTGGCGCGGCAGCCGCACGACCCGCACGTCGTGGCAGAAGTACTTGCCGCCGAACTGCGCGCCGATCCCGAACGACTGGGTGAGCTTGAAGACCTCCTCCTCCAGCTCCAGGTCGCGGAAGCCGTGGGCGTCCATCGACCCCGAGGTCGGCAGGTTGTCGAGGTAGTGCGCCGAGGCGTACTTCGCGGTCTTCAGCGCGAACTCCGCCGACGTGCCGCCGATGACGACCGCGAGGTGGTACGGCGGGCAGGCGGCCGTGCCGAGCGAGCGGATCTTCTCGTCGAGGAAGGTCAGCATCCGGGCGGGGTTGAGGATCGCCTTGGTCTCCTGGAACAGGAACGACTTGTTGGCCGACCCGCCGCCCTTGGCCATGAAGAGAAACTTGTACTCCGGCTTGCCCGAGGTCTGGGGGGTCGAGTAGATCTCGATCTGGGCCGGCAGGTTGGTGCCGGTGTTCTTCTCGTCGTACGTCGTGAGTGGGGCCAGCTGCGAGTAGCGCAGGTTCAGCCGCGTGTAGGCGTCGAAGACACCGCGCGAGATCGCCTCACCGTCGTCGGCGCCGGTCAGCACGCCCTCGGACTTCTTGCCCATGACGATCGCGGTGCCGGTGTCCTGGCACATCGGCAGCACGCCGCCGGCGGAGATGTTGACGTTCTTGAGCAGGTCGAGCGCCACGAAGCGGTCGTTCCCGGAGGACTGCGGGTCGTCGATGATCTTCCGCAGCTGGGCCAGGTGCGCCGGCCGCAGGTAGTGGGCGATGTCGTGCATCGCCTCGGCGGTCAGCCGCTGGATCGCCTCCGGCGCGACCTGCAGGAAGGTCCGGCCGTTGGCCTCGAAGGTGCTGACGCCCTCGGTGGTCACGAGCCGGTACGGCGTGTCGTCGGGACCGGTCGGGAGGAGGTCGGAGTAGCGGAAGTCGGGATCGGTTGCCACGGGCCCTGAGGGTACGCCCCCGCGGCGCGCGTCCTGGCCCCGGTCCGGCGCGGACACGGCCTGCGGAACTGGTCCATCCCATGTGTTCAGAGTGGCCACCCGAGGCGGTCATCTGGGAGTACGGTCCGAGTTGCACGCATCTGCAAGGGTGCGCGCGGCGCACATCGGGCGCCCCCCAACCGCAGGAGGTTCCGTGAAGGTCCGCACCACGCTCGTCTCGCTCGTAGCCCTGTCCACGATCGTCGCCCTCGGTGCCTGTGCGGCGCCCGAGAAGAAGGCCGACACCACCACCGACAGCGGTGTCGACGCCGCTGCCGCCACCTCGGCCGAAGACTTCGGCGGCCTCGACGAGCTCGTGAAGGCCGCGGAGGCGGAGGGCACCCTCAACGTCATCGCGTTGCCGCCCGACTGGGCCAACTACGGCGAGATGATCTCGACGTTCGAGAAGAAGTACGACATCGAGATCAACTCCGACCAGCCCGACGGGGCCAGCCAGGACGAGATCAACGCCGCCAACGACCTCGCCGGCACCGACCGCGCGCCCGACGTCTTCGACCTCGGCCAGTCGGTGGCCCTTGCCAACACGGACATGTTCGCCCCCTACCAGGTCGAGACGTGGGACGACATCCCCACCGAGTTCAAGGACCCCGACGGCGCCTGGGTCAACGACTACGGCGGCTACATGTCCATCGGCTACGACTCCGCCAAGGTCCCCGACGTGACGTCGCTCGCCGACCTGCTCAAGCCGGAGTACAAGGGTGCGGTCGCGCTCAACGGTGACCCGACCCAGGCCGGCGCGGCGTTCGCTGGTGTCGTGATGGTCGCGCTGACCCAGGGCGGCTCGGCCGACGATGTCGCCCCAGGTGTCGAATTCTTCGGGAAGTTGAAGCAGGCGGGTAACTTCCTGCCCGTCGATCCCACCCCGGCGACCATCGAATCAGGCCAGACGCCGGTCGTCATCGACTGGAACTACCTCAATGCGGGTGAGACGAAGAAGCTACCCACCTGGCAGGTGCTCGTTCCGGATAATGCGGCCGTCGCCGGGTACTACAACCAGGCCATCAACAAGGACGCGCCGCATCCCGCGGCGGCCCGGCTCTGGCAGGAATTCCTCTACAGCGACGAAGGCCAGAACCTCTACGCCGCAGGCGGGGTGCGCCCGGTGCGGGCCGACGCGATGATCAAGGCCGGCACCATCGACGCGGCTGCAGCACGCGAACTGCCTGCGATCGACGGGCCGACCACCATCCTGACCCAGGCCCAGAGCGACGCCGCCACCAAGTACCTGGCCGACAACTGGGCAAAGGCGATCGGCTGAGCGGGATCGAATGCCGAGACTGACAAAGGGGCTGCGTGTTGGCCTGCCGCTCCTGCCTTTCCTCCTCTTCGTCGGGGTGTTCCTGATCATCCCGACGGTGACGGTGATCGTGAACGCCTT
>JAOPXF010000139.1 GCA_025965295.1 Nocardioides sp. | reverse complement strand
GTCGGCGGCCGAGACCAGGGCCTCGTCGAGGGTGGCCGGCGCGGTCGCGACCTTGCGCCCCGCGACCTTCCAGGGCTGCTCGAGCCGCACGACCGTGATCCCCTGCCGCGGCAGGTGCCGGGCCAGGGCCTCGAGATCGGCGCTGTCGATGCCGCCGCCGGCGCCGTGCCCCAGCAGCAGGGTGGCGACCGGGTGCCGGGACCGGTCGGTGACCAGGCGCGCCTCGCCCTGCGGCGTGTCGACGCGTCGCTCGATGCTCACTCGAGTCCCTCGTCCAGCGGGATCGGCTCGAGGAGCTCGGGGCCGTTGTTCTTCACGTTGCTCACCAGGGTCGACACGGGATAGGCCTCGAGCCCGCCCGGCGCCGCCGGGACCAGGAGGTCGAGCAGCGAGCCCTGGGGCGCCTCGGGGTCCAGCCACTGCGTCCAGCGCTCGGGCTCCACCATCATCGGCATCCGGTCGTGGATGTGGCCCAGCGAGTCCTCGGCCTGGGTGGTCAGCACGGTGCAGGTCCAGCGGAACCGCTCCGGGTCGTCGTCGTCGCGGGTCGGGTCGCGCCAGATCTCGTAGAGCCCGGCCATCGCGAGCGTGCCGTGGTCCCGGGGGCGGATGAAGAAGGGCTGCTTGCGCGGCTTGCCCGCCTTCGTGAGCTGGGCGGTGGGGTACCACTCGAAGTAGCCGTCGGCCGGGAGCAGGCAGCGCCGCTTCGCGAACGCCCGCTTGTACGCCGGCTTCTCGGCGACGGTCTCCATCCGCGCGTTGATCATCCGGTTGCCGATCGAGGGGTCCTTGGCCCAGCTCGGGACCAGCCCCCAGCGCAGCACGCGGAGCTGGCGCTGCGGGGGCTCCTCGCTCTCCCGGGAGGGCGGCCGCTCGACGACGGCGTACACCTCCTTGGTGGGCGCCACGTTGTAGTCGGGCTCGAGCGGGGCCGCGACCCGGTTGTCGACGACCTCGAACTCCTCGATCAGGTCCTCGGGGCGCCGGCTCGACGCGTAGCGACCACACATGGGGCAAACCCTAGTGCGGCGGCCTCGATCAGAGGCGGACGAGCTCGTCGAGCAGGGCGGCAGCGGCCCGGTCGGTGCCCGGCAGGCCCTCGACCCAGACGCGCACCCGCCGGTGGCCGTCGCGGGCGGCGAGCATCCGGCGCAGCAGCGCGGTGCGCTGACCCAACCGGTCGTCCCGCTCCGCGATGACCACGATCCGCCCCGACCCGAGGCTGCCGATGGTCTCGGTGCCGGCGAAGACGGTGCGGGCGGTCTCGCCGAGACGGCTCGCCCGCAGCGCGTGGGTCAGCACGTCGGCCGGACCGCCCGCGCCGCTGTCGGAGGCTGCCGGGGCGAAGTCGACGACGACGAGCACGTACGGGTGGTTGCCGGTCGCCCCGTCGGAACGGTTCCGGTACAGCTCGGAGAGCCGGGTGCGGACGTGGGCGAGGCTCGCGAGACCGGTGAGCGGGTCCTCGCAGGAGAGCTGGTTGAGGTAGGCGAGGGTGGACTCGCTCCAGGCCACCGAGAGCGCCCGGACCGAGTCGAAGCCGGGCTCGGTGCCGCGGACCAGCCGGCAGGAGGTCCGGAGGCCGTCGAGGGCCTCCTCGAGGGAGAAGCCGTCCAGAGCCAGGTCGCGACCCACGACGCCGCACGCGGCGACCGGGTCCGGACCCGAGGCGAGGGCCTCCCCTACCGCCTCGAAGCGGGGCGGCAGGGCCGCCCGCAGCTCCTCGGACAGCTCCGCAGCCGCCTCGGGTCCGACCACGGTATGACGCACTCGGGTCGCAAAGATCCCCATCGCCTGCTCCCTCTGTGCTCGGTCGTACGCCTCTAGGACGAGGACCGGGCCGCGGCATGACGCGGTCCGCGGGAACAACTTCCGGGCTAGACTGCGTCATCTTTTGCCGACTCGAGCGTTGGACAGTCATATGAGCCAGACGCTGCCGAGGATCGACGGCCCCGGTGACGCCGAGCTGATCTCGGCGGTCCGGGGCGGGGACGTCGACGCCTACGGCGAGCTGTTCGCGCGTCACGTCGATGCCGCGCGCCGGCTCGGGCGGCAGCTGGTGTCCGGCCCGGACGTCGACGACCTGGTCTCCGAGGCCTTCGCCAAGGTGCTCGCGGTGCTCCAGCGCGGCGGTGGCCCGGACCTCGCCTTCCGCGCCTACCTGCTGACCGCCGTACGCCGGCTGCACGTGGACAAGATCCGCGGAGCGGCGCGGCTGCACACCACCGACGACCTCACGCCGTTCGACCCCGGCGTGCCCTTCCGCGACACCGCGGTGGAGGGCTTCGAGAACAGCGCGGCCGCCCGCGCCTTCGCCTCGCTCCCGGAGCGCTGGCAGCTGGTGCTGTGGCACACCGAGGTGGAGGGGCAGAAGCCCGCGGACGTGGCGCCGCTGCTCGGGATGAGCGCCAACTCGGTCTCGGCCCTGGCCTACCGGGCCCGCGAGGGACTGCGCCAGGCCTTCGTGACCATGCACGTCCAGTCCGTCGACGGCGACGCCGAGTGCGACTGGACCCACCAGCACCTGGGCCCCTACATCCGCAAGGGAGTCTCGCGCCGCGACGCGAACCGGGTCGAGTCGCACCTCGACGGGTGCCGCAAGTGCATGGCGATCTACCTCGAGCTCAGCGAGGTCAACTCGAACCTGTCCGGGATCCTCGCCCCGCTGCTCCTCGGCGGCGCCGCGGCGGCGTACGTCGCCTCCGCGGGCGGAGGCACCGCCGTGTCCGGCGGACTGCTCTTCCTGCTCGGCCGGGCCCGTGACGTCGCCCTCGCCAACGCCCCGGTCACGGCCGTCGCCGGGGTGGCCGCCACCGCGGTCATCGCCGGGTCGGTGTTCGTCGCGGTCGAGGCCGGCCACGACCGGTCCCCCGAGGCCAGCGGAGGTGCGCCGACGACCGCCGCGTCCGCCTCCCCCACCCCCGGCGCCGGCCGCCGGTCGGACCGCACCCCGGACGACCGGACCACCCGTCGTCCTCGCCCCTCGCCCGAGGCCCCCGCGGTCCTGCCGCCGGCCGTCCCCACCGACCGCCTGCCCACCGAGGTGCTGGCGCCCTCGCTCACGTCGCCGCCCAGCCCCGACGCCACGCCGACCTTCGGGCACGAGACTCCGACCCCGACCCACCCCGTCGAGCCGCAGCCGCCCCGGATGGACCTCGGGGTCACCGCCCGGGCCACCTCGTCGGACGGCGTCGCCTTCCAGGTCGAGGTCACCGTCACCGGCCTGGCCCAGGGCGGATCGGCGACGCTCGCCGCCTCGACCGATGCGACGTCGGTGGGGCTCACGCTCGACCCGCGCTGCACGCTCGTGCAGCTGGGGGCCGGCAGCTGCGCGGTCAGCTCCACGCCCACGACGTTCACGTTCGTCGTCGGCACCCTCGCCGACGCACCGGTCACGCTGACCTTCCGGGTGAGCCCGGACGCCCCGGGGATCGAGACGCACCCGGCCGACAACACCACCCGGCTGGTGCTCAAACCCTGAGCGGAGGTGTGCGCCATCCCCCCATCGGGTAGGAAGGTGGCATGACCGTCAGCAGACTGATCGCCCGCCCGATGCTCGCCTCGATGTTCGTCGTCGGTGGCGTCAACGCCCTCCGCAACGCCTCGGCCATGGGCCCCAAGGCCGCCCCCGTCACCGCGAAGATCGTCCCGATGGTGAAGAAGGCCGCACCGCAGCTGCCGATCCCCGAGGACCCGGTCACGCTGGTCCGGGTCAACGGCGTCGCCCAGGTGGTCGCCGCGCTCGCGCTGGCGACCGGCCGCGCCCCGCGCCTCTCGGCCACGGTGCTGGCCGCCTCGCTGGTGCCCACGACGGTGGCCGGGCACCGGTTCTGGGAGGAGAAGGACAAGGCGGCGCGCACCCAGCAGCAGGTCCACTTCTTCAAGAACGTGTCGATGCTCGGCGGGCTGATCATCGCCGCCGGCGACACCGACGGGAAGCCCGGCGTGACGTGGCGCGCGCGCCGCGTGGCGAAGGACGCCCGCCGCGAGGCCGGTCACCTGGCGCAGTCCGCGCGCCGGGAGGCCAAGCTGGTCAAGGCGAAGGTCGGCTGACTCCTCGGTAGTCTTCGCGGGTGACGAACGTCCCTGACCCCTGGCCCGCGCCCCGCGCCACCCACCCGGTGGACGCGGTCGTCACCCTGCCCGGCAGCAAGTCGCTGACCAACCGCGCGCTCGTGCTCGCGGCGATCGCCGACGGGCCCTCCGTCGTACGTCGTGCCCTGAGGTCGCGGGACACCTCGCTGATGGCCGCGGCCCTGACGGCCCTCGGCTCCCACGTCGACACCACCGGCGACGACTGGGCGGTGACACCCGGTGCGTTCCGCGCGGATGCCACCGTCGACTGCGGCCTGGCCGGCACGGTCATGCGCTTCGTCCCGCCCGTGGCGGGGCTGTCGACCGGGGCCGTCGCGTTCGACGGCGACCCCCACATGCGCTCCCGTCCGATCGGCGAGGTGCTGGGCGCGCTGCGCTCGCTCGGTGTCGAGATCGACGACGGCGGCCGCGGCTCGCTGCCGTTCACGGTCCGCGGCCGCGGCTCCGTCACCGGCGGCACGGTCGTCGTCGACGCATCGGCGTCGTCGCAGTTCATCTCGGCCCTGCTGCTCGCGGGCGCCCGCTTCGAGCAGGGAGTCGACGTGCGCCACGACGGCCAGCCCGTCCCGTCGCTCCCCCACATCGACATGACCGTCGCGATGCTGCGCGAGCACGGCGTGGAGGTCCACGACGACGAGGCCAACCGCTGGGCTGTCGCCCCCGGGCCGGTCAAGGCCGTCGACCGCCTCATCGAGCCCGACCTGTCCAACGCCGCGCCGTTCCTGGCGCTGGCCGCGGTCTCCGGCGGCTCGGTGACGGTCCGCGACTGGCCGTCGGCCACCACCCAGGCCGGGGACGCGCTGCGCGACCTGCTCACCCGGATGGGCGCCGAGGTGGTGCTGGACGACGACGGGCTCACCCTCACCGGCGGCCCGGAGCTGCTGGGCCTGGACGCGGACCTGCACGACGCCGGCGAGCTGACCCCCGCCGTCGCCGCCCTGTGCGCGCTCGCCTCCACCCCCTCACGGCTGCGCGGCATCGCCCACATCCGCGGCCACGAGACCGACCG